>CAZARO010000964.1:0-2998 GCA_964487165.1 uncultured Solibacteraceae bacterium
TGTGTCGGCGGGCAGATGGGATAGGGCGAGACGAACAGCACGCGCAGGCGCTCGGGCGCGCGCTCCATCGCTGCGAAACGGTCGCGGTAATAGCCGCCCATGGGACGGCGGAAGGCCTCGGTATCGTCGATGTGCGCCAGCGATCGCGCGCGCCAGCGCGATGCGGCGGCGCTCGGCAACTGGACGAACGCGCGCCACAGGGAGTAGGGCGTGGGCCGGCCGGGAATCTCGCCGAAGAGTACGCTGAGCACCGCGCCCGCCCAGGCGAAGAAGAAATGCGAGATGAGCCGCGGCCACTCGTGAATATTCTTCCAGCAGAACAGCACGAAGTTTTTCTTCAGCACGGTCTGGATGTGCTCTTCGCTAAAGCGCTTGCCGATGGTGCCGCGATGCTCGTGATACACCACGCTGCGCGACTGGTAGAGCACCTTCCAGCCGCGCTTCCAGGCCAGATAGCCGAGGTCGGTATCTTCCAGGTAAAACGGCGCCAGCAGATGGTCGAATCCGCCCAGCTCCAGGAACTTCAAGCGATCGAACGCGCACGAACCGCCGCCGCCGTAGAAGCACGGATAGAGGCAATCCACCGCGGGGTCGATGCGATGGCGCACGCGCAGGCCACCATCCTGCCACCAGCCCTGCGTGAGGCCGGTCTCTTCGCGCAGCTTGCGCGGATCGCTGAAGAAAATCTGGCAGGAGACGGCGAAAACCTGCGGGTCGGCGAAGCCTTCGAGCAAGGGCGCCAGGAAATCCTGCTCCACGCGCATATCGCTGTTCAGCAGCACCACGATGCGGTTCGCGGCGGCGCGGAATCCGGTGTTCGATCCACCGCCGAAACCCAGATTCGTCTTGAGCGCCACCAGCTTCACTTGCGGGAACTGCATCCGCACGAACTCCGCGCTGCCATCGGTGGATCCGTTGTCCACCACCACGATTTCGTTGGCCGGATTGCCGGCCAGCGCGGCCACCACCGAGGGCAGATACTTCGCCAGCAAGTCTCTGCCGTTCCAGTTGGGAATCACCACGGAAGCGGCGGTGGGCGGCGCGGCACCATCGTCGTGGCACGGTACGGTGCGCCCGAACAGCTTCCACAGAATGTCCGTGACGGCCAGTGCCAGAGCGCTTGCCGCCATCAGGAAGGGCGAGAGCAGCAGCAGCGGGAGCGCCCGCAGCAAGCGTTTCAGAAAGGCCATGTCAACTCGGCGGCAAAACCGGGCCCAAGCCTACCTTGCGGCCCAGCCTCACCCAACGCGAAGCGCGGTAAAGCTCCACCTGCCGCGCCAGTTCCGTCGATTCCTTCTCCAGGCGCAGCGCCCACTCGGTGCGCTCCAGCAACTCGTTTTCGGTGTGGTGCAGTGCTTCCACCGCCTTCACCAGGTCGGCCGTCTGCTTCTTGATTTCGATGATGAGCGCGGCCTCCACATCCAGCGCCCATTTGATCTTCGACTGGATGTCGGCCTCGAGCTCGCTCACCTTGGCCTCATAACCCGCCACCGTCCGGCGCCCTTTCTCCTGCTCCTCGGCGAGCTCAGTCTGCATCTCGGCCACGCGCGCCCGCCGGTCTTCCAACTCGCGATTGAGATCGGCGGCCCAGCGGTTGCTTTTCTCCAACTCGCCTTCGAGCCTGCCGTATTGACGGGTCATCTCCGCGAGCGAGCGCTGCGACTCCGCCAGCCATCCGTTCTTTTCATCGAGCTCCTTCTGCAGCAGGCCGATGTGACGCTCGCGCTCGCGCAGCACATTGGCGGTGCGCGGGATGTATACGTAGGTGGGGTTGCCAGTCTGCGGCCGGTTGGCGCACACCGCTACGAAGAAGTGGGATTCGTCGGGCGCGGGCTCGCCGGCGTCGACGCGCACCTCCGCGGTGGACCCGGTTTCGTGCGGCTGGAAGGTGAAGCCCTCCACGTGATTCTCGAGGAACATCGAAACGTGCGGAAAGACGGCCGTCAGTTCCGCGCGGAACTCTTCGAAATCGAATTCATGCACGTGAAACGGATTGGCTCCATCGGGCCCGCGCGACTCGGTGTAGTAGAGTCTGTTGGGCGTGGAGACTACCAACTGTCCGTTGGGCACGAGCACGCGGTGCGCCTCGCGCAGAAAGCTGCGCCAGTCTTCCAGATGCTCGATCACCTCGAAGGCCACCACCAGCTCGAAGCTGCCATCGGCGTTCGGCAGCGCCTCGCAGGACGCCTCTTCGAAGCTTAGATTGCCGGCGGCGTAGTGGGCGCGCGCGAACTCAATGGCGGCCGGGGCGGAATCCACGCCCACCACCCATTCCGCCGCGCGGGCCAGCGCGGCCGACCCGTAGCCCGCGCCGCAGCCGGCGTCCAGCACGCGTTTGCCCCGCGCCAGGCGGGCGGCGAAGGTGTAACGCGCCATGTGCTCATTGAGCAGGTCGACATCCACCTCGCCGGGGATCACGCGCTCGCCGGTGAATTCAGCCAATTTTTTTCTCCAGCACCGGCGCCGGCCCGTCTTCGCGCAGGCGGGCGTTCACTTCCACGCGGCAGGGCAGGTGGATATAGCCGTAGACTTCATTTTCCGTGCGCGACATCTGCACCACCACGGCGTTGTCGATCCAGTCGCACATCTGGTAGGCCGTCAAATTGCCGTCGGCGATGGCCGGCGAAAAGGAGAAAGACGCCGGATACAGCTCCGGAAGGTCCAGGTGGAAATCCACGGTGTAAACATCGCCGGCCTGCATGGGTTCCAGCTGGTAGCCTTCGCGGATGGTGTTGGTGCCCGAGAAGTCCACGCCCAACTGGTTGCGCAGCATGAATCCCACATTCGGCATGGCGATGTAGGCTTCGGCGCGCACGCTGATGCGCACCACGATGCGGGTGGCCGGGTCAACCTGGTGGAGCGGCTCGCCGTGTTCATTGAGGAGGGCGATGCCGATTACGCGGGCGCGCGCATCCCCGTAGCGGTGGTCGATGTTGGGGATGGTTTCGACGATCTCCGGAGCGCGCACGGTCCGGCTGGCCGGCCGCACTTCTTCCGG
>CAZARO010000965.1:0-2993 GCA_964487165.1 uncultured Solibacteraceae bacterium
CCCGGCAATCGCCCCGATAATCCGCGAGCTCACCGCCAGGCCGGCCCACCCGCAGGTGATCGCGAAACCCATCGCCGTGCTCTTCATGGCCGGAAACGATTTGTCCGCCCAGGCGCCCACAATCCCCAGCGTGGTGGGGAACACCGGAGCCATCGCCACGCCCGTAAAGAACACCAGAATCCAGGCCCACTTGGCGTCGTGTACCGTCAGCACCAGGTAACTCGTCACCGCCATCAGGACCGCCGCCGCCAGCGTCACAATCTCCGGCGATACCGTAATCAGCACCGGCGATACCGCCACGCGCCCCAGCAACAACCCCAGCGCGAAGCCCAGCGAGAGCACGTTCAGCGCGCGCGATTCCGGAATTCCCTGGGCGATCAAATGCTGCACCAGCCAGTTCCAGATGCCCACTTCGCAACTCACATAGAGGAACAGCAGCAGCCCGAGCATCAACAGGATCGGCTGCCCCAGCAGGGAGCCGACGTCCGCCAGCACGAAGCTCTGCACGCCCGTGGGAGGGGGAATCGGCGACGCCAGTTGCGCCACCAGCGCCACCACCGCGAACCCTCCCGCCGCATAACACAGCTTCACGATATTCCCCTTCAGCAAGTTGGCCGAGATGAAGGGCGTCACCATGCCGCCCAGTCCGAAGAACAGGTTCACCAGGTTGAGCGCGGTAGCCTGGTGCGCCGGCGATACGTCGCTCACCAGCGCATTGGCGCCCGTTACCACCACGCCGCCGCCCAACCCCAGCAGGAACATCAGCGAAGCCACACTGCCGAATCCGCCCGAGCGCGGCAACGACAGCAGCGCCACGGCGATCAGCACCAGCCCCAACACCAACCCCAGCTTCTTGCCTTCGTTGTCTATCAGCGGACCCACTCCCACGGAAGCGATCATCAGCCCCAGCGCCTGCGCAAACGCGATGGAGCCATTCTGTTTGGGCGTTAAATGAAAGCGCTCGGAAAGGCCGGGGAGTATGGTCCCCAGCATGGCGGCGATCATGCCATAGACGAAGATCGCCATCACCGCGGCAAGAATCAACATCAGCTTTTTCCCTCCTCCGGAGCCGGCACGTCCACCCACCCATGCTTCTTGTGGCTATCCAGCTCCGCCTCCAGTATGATCAACTGCCGGAGCCCGTCGCGGAATCGCGGATACTCGACTTCCGTCTCGGTGTTCCGTAGCGACTCGTAGAACCGCTGGAAGACCTGTTTGTGCGTGTCGCCGTAGCCCTCCGCGTGTCCGCCCGGCAGGCTGGCGAACGATTGCGCACCCGGCAGCAGCAGCGACGGGTCCTTCACCAGCAGTTGATTAGTGCTGTTGCGATTCCCGATCCAAAGCTCGTTGGGCGTTTCCTGATCCCACGCCGCCCCGCCCTTCGTGCCGTACACTTCGATGCTCAGGCGATTCTTGCGCCCGGCCGACACCTGGCTGGCGGTCATCGCGCCGCGCACCCGGTCGCCCATGCGGAAAATCACCCCGCCGTAATCTTCCGTGGAGATCGGAACCTCGTCGTATTCGTCCGGGTTCAGTAGCTTGCCGGCGAACGTCTCCACCGCGCCCCTGGGTTTCTTGCGCGTCTTGTGAAAGGTCTGCAGATCGGCGCACAGCGTGGTCACCCGCTGGCCGGTGACATGCTCCGCCATATCGAACCAGTGCGACCCGATGTCCGCCATGCAGCGCGACGCGCCGCCGTCCGCCGTCTCCACCCGCCAGTTGTAATCTGTGTCGTACAGCAGCCAATCCTGCGAATACGTGCCCTGCACCACCAGCAACTCCCCCAGTTCGCCCGCCTGGCACATGCGCCGAATCTGCTGCACCAGCGGGTAGGCGCGCAGGTTGTGGTTCAGGCAATCGCGCCGGCCCGACTTGGCAGCCGCCGCCACCAGCGTCCGCGCCTCTTCCACCGTGATGGCCAGCGGCTTTTCGCAGACCACGTGCTTGCCGGCCTGCAAAGCCTCCATGGCCATGGGGAAATGCTGCGCATTCGGCGTGCAGATGTGTACCGCGTCAATCGAGGGGTCTTCCAGAACTTTGCGATAGTCCGATTCCACCCGTTTCACCGCGAATTGCTCCGCCAGGCGGCGTTCGCTGCTCACGTCCAGGCTGGCGAGCGCGACCACTTCCACATTCCCCAGGCGTCGAATCGCCTCCGTGTGGACGCGTCCCATAAATCCGCTTCCGAACACCGCAGTGTTCCACTGTTTCATCGTCGATGGCCCTTTCCGCAACTCGTGTTGCACCATATAGTAACTCGTATTCCGCCGCGGTTGCAGTGACGTGCTTTGGCTGGTCCGAATGAGCGGAATTTGCGCCTGTGGCCAAGCGACACACGCCCTCCGCGAGGCCGCGGATTCGCAAGCTGCTCGTTCGACCGGGCTGCAATTCCAGCGGCTGATACCAGTCCGATGCATTTCACCATACGGCCATGTTTCATCGGCGATGGCCATAAGCTACGCTGGAATGGCTGCCGTTCGCGGTACGCATGTTCGAACAGCTTGAAGAGAAAGCGTCCTTCGCGTCCTGGGCCATCCAGTCGCTTCTGGCATACCTGGGGCCGCTGGTGCTTCTGATGATTACGTAGCACTTCCTGTCCCTCGGAGAGGATAACCCAATTCTCACTCTATGCGAGTACGTCTTCATCGCCGTGGTGGTGCAGTCTTCGCCTTCGTTGTTTCGACCGTCACATCAGGAGTTACTGCGGAAGGACGATGGGTTTGGATCATTCCGGTTGCGCTCCTCCTTGCTGCCCTTGTCAGTGCTGGCCACCATAACATCCGGGAAGTGAAGTACCTGTTTTACGTGGGACCGGGCGAAGGCGAAGCCGGGTGGGGCTTGGTTATGCTGGCGATGCCCGCGTGGAGTTGCTGCTGCTATTCAGTTACGATGGTCCTGCGGTGGAGACGCGACAAACGCAACCAATCGTCAGAATGAATGCCTGTTTTCCCGCGCCAGCGTCCTTACATACCTGCCTCGGTGGCCGGGGCGCT
>CAZARO010000966.1:0-2992 GCA_964487165.1 uncultured Solibacteraceae bacterium
AACCGCACTACCGCTCCATCCAGGGAGTCGCGGACGATTCCGGCTTCGGCGGCACCACGATGCAGTATCAGGTGCTGCTCGATAACGCCAAGCTCTTCTCCTATGGCGTTTCCGTGCCGCAAATCTTCCAGCAGTTGACCAACAACAATGCCAACGCCGGCGGCGGCTTCTATCCCCAGGGCGGCCAGTTTAACTACATCCGCGGCCTGGGCCTGGTGCGCAATCTCGAAGACATCGGCAACATTGTGGTGCAGGAGAAGAACGGCACTCCCGTCCTCATCAAGAACCTCGCCCAGGTCCAGCTTGGCTACGCTCCCCGGCTCGGGCAGTTCGGTTTCATGAAGCAGAATGAGGCGGTGGAAGGCGTCATTCTGATGCGCGTGGGCGAGCAGGCGCAGGTCATCCTGAGGCGCGTGGAAGACATGACCAAGGAATTGAACGAGCACGTCCTGCCGCCCGACGTGAAAGTGGTTCCCTACTACGATCGGCAGGGTCTGATCGAAGAGACCACCAAGACCGTCGAGGCGAACCTGCTGCGGGGCATGCTGCTGGTTCTGGTGATCCTGGGGCTGTTTCTTTTCAGCGCGCGGACGGCGCTGATTGTGGCCATTACCATTCCTTTCGCGCTGCTTTTCTCCTTCATTTGCCTGGACTGGCGGCACATCCCCGCTAACCTGCTTTCCATCGGGGCCATCGACTTCGGGATCATCGTGGACGGCTCAGTGGTGATGGTGGAAAACATTTTTCGCGAACTGGCCGCCCAGCAAGGGCAAGAGTACAGCCTGGTGGGAGTGATTCGCTCCGCCGCGAAAGATGTGGAGCGGCCTATTTTTTACGCCATCGCCGTAATCATCGCCGGATACCTCCCCATCTATGTCCTCCACGGGCCGTCGGGCGAACTGTTCCAACCCATGGCGGACACCATGTCGTTCGCGCTGCTGGGCGCGCTGCTGTGCGCGCTCACAGTGCTGCCGGTGCTTTGCTCGGTGTTCCTGCGCGGCAACATCCGGGAGCCCGAAGTCAGGGCCTTCGAATGGGTTCGCCGGCATTACGGCCGGACGCTGGGCTGGTGCCTGCGCCACCGCGTGGTCACAGTCACCCTGGTGCTGCTGGTATTCGGCTCCTCACTGCTGCTGATTCCCTTCATCGGAGGCGAATTCATGCCGCACCTGGACGAAGGTGCGCTCTGGGTCCGCGCTACCACTCCCTACACCATCTCTTTCGATGAGGCGTCCAAGCTCTCTCCGCAGATCCGTAACATCCTCATGAGCTTCCCGCAAGTCACCACGGTGGCCAACGAGTTGGGGCGTCCGGACGATGGCACTGACCCGACCGGTTTCTTCAACAACGAGTTCTACGTCGGGCTCAAGCCCTACAACGATTCCGTGTGGCACGGAGCCATCCACTCCAAACCGGAATTGATCGAGGCCGTGCAAAAGAAACTGGAGGCGTTCCCGGGAGTGATTTTCAATTACACGCAACCCGCGGAAGACGCCGTGGACGAGGCGGAAACCGGCCTCAAAAGCGCCCTCGCCGTCAAGATCTACGGCCCCGACCTGAACCTGCTGGCGGACAAGGCCACGCAGGTAAAAGATCTCCTCCTAAAGACCAGAGGTATCACCGAAGTGACCGTGGTGCGAGAAACCGGACAACCCAGCCTGGTGATTACGCCCGATCGCGCTAAACTGGCGCGCTATGGATTGAACGTCAGCGACATCAATACCCTGATTGGAACGGCGATGGGCGGGCAGGCCGCCACCCAGGTAATTCAGGGCGAGCGCCAGTTCGATCTCATCCTGCGCATGCAGGAGCCTTACCGCAAAGATGAAAACGCCATTCGGAGCCTGCTGGTGGCCACCCCCGACGGCCAGTATCTGCCGCTGAGCCAGTTCTGCGACGTCAAAGAGGAGAGCGGCGCATCGTTCATCTATCGCGAGGCGAATTCGCGCTACATCGGCGTTCAGTTCAGCGTGGAAGGGCGCGACCTGGCCGGCGCCGTGGGCGAAGCGCGGAAAAAAGTGGAAGACGCCATCAAACTGCCCATCGGGTACAAGTTCGAATGGGGCGGCGAATACAAGGACTACCTGGCATCCCAGGCGCAGATGAAAGTCATCCTGCCGCTGACGGTGGCGCTGGTTCTGGCGATCCTGTTTGTGCTCTACGGCAACTTCAAATTCCCGTTGATTATCTTCTTCAGCGTGCTGGTCACCGAACCGGTTGGCGGCCTGCTGGCGCTGCGCCTGACGCATACCAACTTCAGCGTGTCGTCCATGCTGGGGTTTGTGGCGCTGATGGGAGTCGCCGTACAGACCAGCGTGATTCTCTATTCGTTCATCAACAAGCTGCGCCTGGACGGCATGGATATTCTGGAGGCTACCCTGCAGGCGTCCATCTTACGGCTGCGGCCCATCATGATGACGGCGCTGGTGGCCTGCTTCGGCCTGCTGCCGGCGGCCATGTCGACCGGGATCGGCAGCGATTCGCAAAAACCATTTGCCATCGTGATTGTGGGCGGCCTGGCTTCGCGCCTGCTGCTTTCGGTTTTCCTGGCCCCCGTCCTGTACGCGCTGGTGGCGCGCGACGGCGATACCTTGCAGGTGTGACATGACTGTGGGAGAGGCAATGCGCAGATCGGTTTGGATATTGGCAGGCGCCGCTTGTTTGACGGCGCACGCGCAGACGGCATTGAACTGGCAGCAGGTGCAGGCGCGGTTTCAATCCGCCAACCCGGCCCTGCGCGCCGGCATGATCGGTATCGATGAATCCAGAGCCGCCGAAATCACAGCGTACCTGCGTCCTAATCCCAATCTCACAATGGGCCTCGACCAGTTGACACCTTTCACTCCCAACCCGTACCGGCCGCTCACAGGCGCGTTTCCCTACATCATCGTAAATTATCTGCACGAGCGCGATCACAAGCGCGAGTTGCGGCTGGACAGCGCCCGCCAGGCTACGGCCATCGCCGTCTCGCAGCAGGAAGACCTGGTGCGGA
>CAZARO010000967.1:0-2990 GCA_964487165.1 uncultured Solibacteraceae bacterium
CGCGAGATTTGCGATTTTGCATTCGCTCTCGACGGAATCTCGCCGCGTGCGCTCTGGAAAGGCTCGGCCTATTTACTACTGCTGGGGAACGGCAAACCCCGCAGTGCTGAGACGCTTTATCAAGAAAAGCGGGGAAAACGTAGTTGTAATGCAACTTGACGATCTGCTTTTCGCATTTTCAGAAGGCTCCCGGCTTTTTTGGGAAGCAGCGGATTCCGATCCAAGGCTGGGAGCACTGATCCGACCCAGGCTCGATCAGTGGCTGACCGCAATCCCGAGTTGACGTTCAGGGAGTTGGCCCCGCGGAACGCGGCGATCCGTTTGCCGGGCCGCTAAGACCACAACGACTGCCAGCCAAAACCCACAGGTTTGGTTTGCGACTGAAAGACTGAAAGTCGGTGCGGAACCGTCGCGGCTGCTAACCCCTATACCTTGGTCACCGTCGCCAAACATGGCGGCGGTAAAGGAAAGCAAAGCGAGCAATCCTCGATCCGTCCCGAGTGAACTTCCCCGGCCCGATTATACTTGGGAAAGCTCAACAAGACCATGTCCCTGCGCCAACAGCTGGAACAATACTTCGAGTTCGCCGCGCTCGGCGCCAACTGGCGCACCGAGATTCTGGCGGGCGTCACCACGTTCATGACGATGGCGTACATCGTTTTCGTCAATCCTTCCATCCTCCATGAGGCCGGTATGCCGCTGGCGGCGGTGACCGCGGCGACGTGCCTTTCGGCGGCCGTCGGGAGCTTTCTGATGGGCGCGTTCGCGCGCTACCCGATTGCGCTCGCGCCGGGGATGGGGCTGAACGCGTACTTCACGTACACCGTGGTGAAGGGGATGGGCATCCCGTGGCAAGCGGCGCTGGGGGCGGTGTTTCTATCCGGCGTCGCGTTCTTCGTGCTGACGCTGGTGGGCGTGCGCCAGCTCATCATTTCCGCCATACCGCACGAGCTGCACTCGGCGGTCGCGGCCGGCGTGGGGCTCTTCATCGCCTTCATTGGCTTTCGCAATTCCGGCATCGTGGTTCCCAACTCCGCTACCGTGGTAACACTCGGAAACCTGGGCGATAAGAGCACCGCGCTGGCGGTTTTCGGACTGCTGCTGATCTCCGCCCTGCTGGCGTGGAAGGTGCGCGCGGCCATGCTGATCGGCATTCTGGCGACCGCCGCGGTGGGGCTGGTGACGGGCGTGGCTAAGTGGTCGCCGCAGTTTTACAGTCTGGACGATCTGGCCGCCACGGCGTTCAAACTGGATATTGCGGCGACACTGCGGATCGGCTTTCTGGAAATTGTCTTCGTGTTCCTCTTTATCGACATGTTCGATAACATCGGCACGCTGCTGGCGGTGGGCAAGAAGGCCGGTCTGTTCGACAAGGCGCACCAGATTCCGCGCGTCAACCGGATTCTGTTGTCGGACGCGACCGCCACTGTGGTGGGGTCGCTCGCCGGCACGTCAACGGTGGTGAGCTACATCGAAAGCGCCGCCGGAGTGGCCGCCGGAGGCCGCACGGGCGTGACCGCGATCGTCACCGGCGCGCTGTTCGTGGGGGCGCTATTTTTGGCGCCGGTGGTGGGCGCGATTCCCGCGGCGGCTACCGCGCCGGCGCTGATCGTGGTGGGCAGCCTCATGATGGGCGTGGTGGCGGAAGTGCAATGGTCGGACCCGGAAGTCGCAGTGCCCGCGTTCCTGACCATGATGGCCATACCGCTGACCTTCAGCATCGCCAACGGGCTGGCCTTCGGCTTCACGGCTTACACCTTGATGAAGGTGTTGCGCGGCAAGTTTCGCGAAGTGAGCGCGGTGGTGTATGTGCTGACGGCGATCTTTATCGTTCGCTTCGTGTATCTTTCGCGCGGGGCGTGAGTTCAGGCCCGCCCCGAGAACCCACGGGTCTCGGTTGACACTCTCACCTTTTCCCCCACTTTGATGAAGAGGGGAACGCGGATTTCGAGGCCGGTTTCCAAAGTGGCGGGCTTGGTGACGGTGCCGCTGGACGAATCGCCGCGCACGCCCGGCTCGGTGGAGGCGACCGCCAGTTCCACAAACGCCGGCAATTCCAGGCCGATTGGGTTGCCGTTGTACTTGAGCAACTCCAGCAGCGCGCCTTCGGTCAACAAGTCCAGCGCGTCGCCGATCACTTCTTCGGCAAGTGTGAGGGTCTCGAAGCTTTCCTGATCGAGGAAATGAGACCCGTTGCCATCGCTATACAGATAGGAAGCCGGGACCGTCTGGAGGTCCGGTTCGCGGAACTTCTCGCCGGCCTTGAAGGTCTTCTCGAAAACCGCGTTGGTGAGCAGGTTGCGAATCTTCAGGCGCACCAGCGTCTGGCCGCCGCGCGCGGTGGGGGTGTTCACTTCCGCTTCCAGGCAGGAGAACGGAGTATTGTCGAACTCGAACAGGGTTCTTTTCTTGACGTCAATCGCATCGATCAGTACGGCCATGAACTCCTCAACGGACTTAGCGCCGGCGATTGAGCCGGAGCAGAATATTCAGAATCGCCACGAACACATTAAACAGGCCGGCGAACAACATCAACGCGCCGGGAATCGGGCTGTCGGCGAGCGGATTGTGGAGCACCTCGCTGGTGGCGTACACCAAAATGCACACGCCCAGAACGCCGATCCCGGCCGCAATCAGAATGCCCAGCAGGCCGATATTCAGGAACGCATTGAGGATGATGGCGGCGATAATGCTCACCGAGATGCCGAGCATCAACCCCCGCGGGGCGGAAAACGTGCGGCCCGACGCCATAACGAACAGCGTCACCGCGCCGAAGACGATGAGCGTCATCACCATCGCAATCTCGGTGGTTCCCGGCGAGTAGCGGCTGGCCAGCCGCAGCACTTCCTCACGCGACATCGATGCGCGGGCGCGGGGCAGGTGCGCCAGCGGCGTGAGCAGCCGCGCCACCGGCTCGTTGGCGACGGCAAAGATCCCCTGGGCCAGCATCCGCTGGGTCTGGTGCAAAATGCCCGCTTCGTGTCCCTCCT
>CAZARO010000968.1:0-2989 GCA_964487165.1 uncultured Solibacteraceae bacterium
TTCTTCATCGCCTTCTTTTTCGCCGCCATGGCGCCCACCGCGAACCTGCTGTTCCCCATCGGCACCATCATGGCCGAACGCGTGCTCTATCTGCCCTCGATAGCGTTCGCGGGCTGTGTGGCCTGGGCCGGCTGGAGAGCCTGCGAATGGCTTCGCCCGCGGTGGCCAGCAGTGCGCATCGCGGCTCCAGCTGTGGTGGCGGCGGTCTGCATGGCGTTCTGCGGCCGGACGTTCGCGCGCAATTTCGATTGGCTGGACGAATACAGCCTGTGGAACAGCGCCGCACTGGCGAGTCCCGCCAGCTACCGGTCGCACGAGCATCTGGCGAAAGAACTGGCGGCCCCGTCGCGGAAGGCCTTCGACGCCGCCGACCGCGAGGCCGCGCGAGCTGTCGCCATCCTCGAGCCGCTGCCCGAGGAGCAAAGAGTGGCTGTGGCCTACTCCAGCGCGGGCTACTGCTATCGCGTTACCGGCGAATCGCTGGGAGCCAACGGCGGAGACGCGTGGTATCGCAAGGCGCTGGATGTCCTGCTCCAGGGAAAGGCAGCGGACGAGGCCTGGGACCGCGAGTTTGCACGCCAGAATCGGCTGGTGGGCGATACCGTAGGCCCCGTCCATTACCTCTCTTTGTACCTGGAATTGGGCCGCAGTTACCGCGACCTGGGCCAGTACCAAAACGCTCTCGACGCCCTCGCCGCCGACCGCTGGAGCGATCCCAAAGCGGAGATCTTCGAGGAGATTTCGAAGACCTATCGCGCCATGGGAAACGCTCCGCAAGCCACCGTTGCCTTGCTGCAGGGGATCACCATGGGGGTCACCGAGCAGGTGCGGCTGGCGGCCGAAGTGGTGAACCTGTACCGCGAGACCGCGCCCGAGAGCTGTGCGCTGGCGGGCCGGGGGGAATCGGCGGCGATTAATTTCGATTGTCCGCTGGTGCGCAACCAGCTTTGCCTGGCCGGCAGGAACGCCGCCATCACGTATCACCAGATGCACATGGATCGCGAGGCGGGAGCCACCGCGGCCAGCGCCATACGCAGTCTGGACTGTCCCGCGGACATGTTCCGGTAGTGCCACATAGTTTTCCCGAGGGCGAGATCTTTGCGGAAATCAAGTACCCCGAGGCTTTTCGCCTGACGGGTCGAGACGCCGAGCTAGAAAAGCTTCAGCCTCAGGTACTTCTTGGGATTCAATCGAAAGTCGCGCATATTATCCCGCAGCTCCTGGAGAGTCCCGTTGAGGTTGTCGTACACCGCGGTGGTCGCCAGTTGCGGATTGCGATTGAGCTCGTCGACGCTCCGAATCAACGCCCCCAGGGTGCGATTGGTGCTTTGGTAGGCCTCGTCGGATTGCAGCAACTCGCTCTTGCTGGCGACATCGAGAGAGCGGCGGAATGCCTGCACCTGGCTCAAAAGCTGGTCGTAGCGTGCGCTGTCGCGCAGCAGTTCGCCCGCGGTGCCTTGGCCCGATTGCACCTTGGCGATAGATTGATCGATCTGCACCAGCAGATCGCTCACCTGGGCGTGCAGCTTGTCGGAATTCAGCAGGCTGCCGACCTCGCCGCTGGTGCTGACAGCCGCTCGAATGCCTTTGTGCAGCTCCACCAGCCGCCGCTGCAGGTCGTTGTAGAATGACTGTCCCTGAAAAAACTTGCCGAACTGGCTGCGGCCCTGCTCGATGTCTGTCAGGGTCTGGTCCACCAGGCGCAATTGCTGGGTGAACTGGCTCAAATCGAGGCTCCGCAAGAGTTCCGGCTGGAATTTGTAGATCATCTCTCCTTCGGCGGGAATGTTTTTCTGGCTGGTTCCGCCGGTGATGTCCACGAATTTGTCGCCGATGAGCGAATCGGAGCTGATCTGCGCCACGGAGTCGATGGGAACGCCGTGCAGGCGGTCGCGGTAGAACAGCAAGGTCACCTTCACGGCCCGGTTGACGTCCTTGGAGCCGGAAAGTTCCACCGCGGAGACCCGGCCCACGTCGATGCCGTCCACTCGCACGGGAGATTCTCCGCTCAGGCCGCTGGCGTCCGGAATGTACAGGTAGACCGTCGTCTTGGGCGCCAGCAGCAGGCCGCCGAACAATTCGTAGAGCAGCGAGAAGAGGATGATGAGCGACGCCACGGCCACCGCGGCGACGCGGTATCTCGCCCATTTGACTCGGTTAACCGACGCCATTCACTCGGATTGTACCGCGCCACCGGCGTTGGCCGCGGTATACAATATGGCTTCGATACGCCGCCGGGGGTGAGAGTTCGGTTGAAAGTCCGATCGCGGAAGTTTGAAGGCCGGTGCGCCAGGCACAAGCGGTACAATCCAGCCGTGGATGGCCGCGACGGCATACGCGGCGCCTGCGCGCGCTGTACTCTACTTTGCGACATTTGGGAGTCGTCCCTCAAGCTCAACCAGTTGATCCGCAAGTTCGACCCGAATCACGACGATGGCAAGCGTCCTCCGCAGCCCAAGCGCGCGGTGCCCGATCCGCGGCAGATGAGCCTGATCACGGAGTGAGGGGGCAAGGGCGCAGCCTTACTTATCGCGGACTGAAGCCGGCGCTCTGGAGATTGGCCACTTTCCGTGGGGCAGGATGGCATCCTGCGGACCGATTGGCAATCGGTCCAGCCGGGCGTAAGCCCGGCACTCGGCTTTGGCCTTTCGTAGGGCAGGCTTCAGCCTGCAGCCGGCTTCAGCCGGCTTTCCTCGATGCCCGGTGAATTTCTCGGGCTTCGCTGCGCCATGCCGGATGGGCTCGAAGCCAAAGAAGCTCTCTCGAAGGCAGACGGTTGGCGGGCTGAAGCCCACCGCAGGCTGAAGCCTGCTCCACCGGTCTAGCCGGCTGCATGCATGAATGGCCAAAGCCCTGCAGGCCGGTCTTTAGCCGGTCTCTCTGTCACGAGTCGAACGTTTTCGGCCTTTGCTGCACGATGCCTGCGCGACACGAAAGCCGGAGAAAATACTTGCGAACTCGTGAGTGGTCTGTTCAGATTCGGCGGCGG
>CAZARO010000969.1:0-714 GCA_964487165.1 uncultured Solibacteraceae bacterium
TTTATCAGCGGCTAAATGAATGCGTTTATGCCACATTCACACATCGCCATCATCGGGGCGCCGCTCGATCTCGGCCAGGGGCGCCGCGGCGTCGACATGGGGCCCTCCGCGCTGCGCGTCGCCAGCCTCAATGCCCGCGTAAAATCCCTGGGGTATGAGGTTGACGACCTGGGAAATATCGCGGTCGAACAAGCCGAGGCGTGGCCCGAGGGCGATCCGCAGGCCAAATACCTGCCGCAGATCGCCGCCGCTTGCGGCCGACTCGCCGCACAGGTCCATAGCGCTCTCTCCCGCGGCGCCATGCCCTTGGTGCTGGGCGGCGATCACTCCGTCGCCATCGGCACGGTAAGCGGCGTCTCGCGCCACTTCCACGAGCAAAACCAGCAGGTCGGCCTCATCTGGCTGGACGCTCACGCCGACATGAATACTCCGGAGACCAGCCCAAGCGGTAATATCCACGGGATGCCGCTCGCCTGCCTGGTGGGGATGGGCCCCGCCGAACTGGTGGACCTGATGGGCTACCGCCCCAAGGTCCCTGCGCGGAACACGGTCATCGTGGGGCTTCGGGAAGTGGATATGATGGAGCGGCCGCACGTAGGCGAGTCCGGCGTCCGCGCCTTCACCATGCGCGACATCGACGAGCGCGGCCTGCGCGCCGTGATGGAAGAGGCCATCCGCGCAGCCTCCGACGGCACCGCCGGGTTCCACTGTTCG
>CAZARO010000969.1:724-2973 GCA_964487165.1 uncultured Solibacteraceae bacterium
GACATGGATTTCGTCGACCCCAAGGACGCACCCGGAGGCGGTACCGCCGTACGCGGCGGGGCAACTTATCGCGAGGCCCATTTGGCAATGGAAATGATATGTGACTCGCGGCGCATGACGTCCATCGAAGTGGTGGAGGTAAATCCCGTGCTCGACGAGGCCAACCGCACGGCTGACCTGGCGGTGGAACTGGTCATGTCCGGATTAGGAAAACGAATTCTATGAAACTACGGGTAGCCGTGGTATATGGCGGCCGCAGCGGCGAGCACGAAGTGTCGGTCCGCTCGGCAAAGGCTGTCCTGGACGGGATGGACCCGGCCAGGTACGAGAAAATCGAATACTTTATCGATAAAGATGGCAAATGGAGCCCTCACGCGATCGGGCCCGAGCCGGGCGCGCATCCCGAAATCGACGTGGTCTTTCCGGTGTTGCACGGCACCTTCGGCGAGGACGGCACCATCCAGGGCCTGTTCGAACTGGCCGACCTGCCCTACGTCGGCGCCGGCGTGCTCGGGTCGTCCGTCTCCATGGATAAGGAGATGATGAAACGTGTCTGTGCGGAACGAATGTTGCCGATTGTAGACTACCTCACGGTCACGCGCGAGAAGCCCGACCTGGAGCGGATCTGCGAGCACCTGCCGTTCCCGATGTTCGTCAAGCCCGCCAATCTGGGGTCGTCGGTGGGAATTTCCAAAGTCCACGACGCGCGGGAATTAGACGTGGCCGTAGCGCTGGCCGCGCAGTACGACCGCAAAGTCATCGTAGAGCGCGGGATTATCGGCCGCGAACTGGAGTGCGCCGTGCTGGGCAACGACCAGCCCATGGCTTCCCTGCCCTGCGAGATTCTTCCCTCGCGCGAATTCTACGATTACGACGATAAGTACCTGCTGGATCGCGCCGAAACCAAGCTGCCGGCCGACTTATCCGCCGAGAAAACCGCCGAACTCCGGCGCCTCGCTGTGGAATGCTACCGGGCCGTGGAGTGCGCCGGCATGGGACGCGTCGATTTTCTTCTGGAAGCTGGTACCGGCAAGTTATATATAAACGAGATCAACACTATTCCGGGATTCACGTCGATTAGTATGTACCCTAAGATGTGGGAAGCCAGCGGCATCGGCTTCTCCGAACTTATAGACAAACTAATCGAGCTGGCCCTGGAACGCCACGCCAGTAAGAAGTCCACTAAGTTTACGCGGTAAATAGCTCCGTGCTGAAATACCGCTCCATGCGGTCGGGAAACACAGTAACTATCACCGCTTCCCGGAACTCCGGCCGCAGCGCCACTAATTCAGCCGCCCGGTAATTCAGCCCCGAACTGGGCCCCACCGGGAAGCCTTTCTGCATCAGCTTGCGCGTAGTTGCGAACGCCTCGTCGCCGCGCACTTCCACCGTCGCCAGCCCCGGAAGCGCCGCTTCCACGAAGATTGCGGAAACCGCGTCTACTACGCCGGGAATCCGCGCGGAGAAACTGCAGCACTCGGCATCCTCCCCCGCGGTCCACTCCACCGGCCGCGCATGCACCGGCGTGACGCGGCATCCGGCATCGCAGAATCCGCGGTACAGCCCCACCAATGTGCCGCCCGTGCCCACGCCGCTGACAATGGCATCGACCGCGCCACCCGGCAGTCCGTTGAGAATCTCGCGCGCCGTGCCGAACCGGTGCGCCGCGGCATTATCCGGGTTGGAGAACTGGCGGGGCAGAAAAACTCCGTCCGATTCGCCCATGCGCTCAGTCTCCGCGATGGCTCCGCGAATGCCCGCTGCGCGCGCCGTCATCCGCACCTCGCCTCCATACGCCCCGATAATCTTCACGCGTTCGTTGCTCACGCCCTCGGGCATGACAGCCACGAACCGTAGCCCCATCTGCGCGCAAACCAGCGCCAGCGCGATGCTGGTCGACCCGGAAGATGCTTCCACGACGGTAGTCCCGCGCCCGATCCGGCGCTCCCGCCAGGCTTTCTCCACGATGAAGCGGGCGATCCGGTCCTTAGTCGATCCGCTGGGATTGAGAAAGTCCAGCTTGCACCAGACTTCCGGGCCGTCATCCAGGCGTATCGGCACCAAAGGCGTTGGTGACAACATTTGGAGGTAGTAACTCGCTGCCGGCAGATGATGGGTCAATGATTTCTCCGCGGCTACCAGTATCCCGGTAGAATGGGGTGCATGGCAACCACGGTCACCTACGAAGAGTGGCTCCGCATGCCTGAAGTCCAGGATGCCACGGAAGAAGTGATCGACGGCGAAATTCG
>CAZARO010000970.1:0-2971 GCA_964487165.1 uncultured Solibacteraceae bacterium
GACTGCTGCTGTATATCCGGAACCGGAGCCGCTGGGCGCCGGCGGCGCTTTTCGCCATCGCCTGCGCGGGCGTCTTCGCCAAGGAGAACGCCGCGGTTCTGTTGGGCATGATGCTGCTGTGGGACCTTAGTGTCGGCGAGGGGAAGGCCGGCGCGATGCGGCGCTGGCAGAGCTACGCGGCGGTAGCGGCATCGCTGGTGCTGCTCGCGCTGGTGCGGCACGCGGTGCTGGGCGGTCTGCCGCCGGACGAGCCGGTGTACGTGGATAATCCTCTGCGCGGCTCGGATTTCTGGACGGCGCGCTGGACTGCGATCGGGTTAGTGGGGCTGGATCTTCGGCTGGTGCTGTTCCCCCTGACTCTCAGTTGCGACCGGTCGTTCAACGAGATTCCTCTAGCGACCGTGTCGGACCCTTGGGCGTGGGGGTCGCTGCTCGCGGCGATCGCCATTCTCGCGACGGTGTTCGCGCGCTATGGCAAAGACCGCCTGTCGTTCTGGGCGGCGGGCTTCTTCGCAATCGCGCTGCTGCCGACATCCAACCTGATCTTTCCCATCGGCGCGACTATCGCGGAACGATTTCTCTATTTGCCCTCGGTGGCAGCGGCGGTATTGGCCGCGGGATTATTCTATCGCCTGAAGAACGGGCAGTATGCCAAGGCGGCGCTGATAACGCTGCTCGTGCTGTTCACGGTTCGCACCCTGGCGCGCAACCCCGCATGGAACGACGATGTGTCGCTGGCTTCCACCGACATCCCCAATGCGCCGCGCAGTTTCCGCCTGCACGACATGCTGGCCAAGGCCCTGTTCGAAAAGGACGCGCGCGGCAATATCGACCGCATCATTGCGGAACAGGAAGCGTCGTGGAGGATTCTCGCGCCGCTGCCGCCTTGGCGATCGACCTCATTCCCACCGACGTTCCTAGGAGTGTATTACGCCACCAAGGCGGACCTGGTGGACCCGGCAGAACGGAAAGCCTGGTTTGAAAAATCCCGCGACATCCTGCTCAAGGCGCGGGAGATTTCGCGCGCGCTCGAAAAAGAGTACGACGACGTGCAGCGCGCGCACGGTTCGCTGACGCTGCGCGCTGGCAATCCGCAGTTGTATCTCAACCTGGGCAACGCCTACATGAACCTGGGCGATTATGAGGATGCCGCCGAGGCCATGCGCTACGCCAAGGGACTGAGTCCGCGTACGCTCGAGGTCTACGATGGCTTGAGCGTGGCGTACGCCGCGAGCGGCAATCTGCCCCTGGCGGTGGCGACCATGGAAGAGAAGGCGCTGGTGGACAACTTCCAGGTAGCGACCATGGGCGCGATTCGCGAGCTGTACCAGAAAATCCCGGATGGCGCCTGCGCCTTTGTGCAACGCGGCGCGTCATGGGAATTCAACCTGGCCGGATGTCCGCGTGTGAAGGGCGATGTGTGCGCCGCATTTGCAGACCTGGCGCAGGCGTACCGCGATGCGCGCCTGCCGGCGGACGGTCAGCAACTGGAATCCGCGGGGAGCCAGCACTACGGCTGCCCCGCTCGGTGAGGCCACTAACCCTCACGCAACTGCCACGCTATGTTGGAGCCTTGAAACTGCTAACTATGCAAGGCCTTGCCTTGAAATCCCTGCGGGATATGGAAGTCAGGAGTCAGAAGCGGCCCCTTCGGGTCCGTGAAGTCAGAATGGGAGGCGGCGCATCCGCTCAGCAGTTGCTCCGCTGCCCTGACATTGACGACAGAGCGCCCGACAGAGCGCGAACAAAGTTCTCGTTGGCGCCGATATAACGGGAACTAACTAGCCGATATCCCTGCGGGATATGGAAGTCGAGGAACTCAGGAGGGAGTTGCAATATTCGGCTGATCGACCGCTCCCTCGCGGTCGCGGCTCGGTTGGCTCTGGCAAACACACAGGCGCCATTCCGAGCCGCGCGCGCAAGCAAGCGGTTCTTCAAATCTTGCAACTCCCTCAGGAGTCAGAGGTCATACCGACACAACGAGAACAAAATCCTCGTTTCACGCCGTATAACGGCCACTAAGTGGGGCAGGTTGGCAAACTGCGGCGGGTTGGCAACTGTTGGCAACCCGCCCGCTCCGTACCTTCGATACAGTGCAGGCCGATTGCCAATCGGCGGCAGGATGCCACCCTACCCCACATATTAGTGAGACGCCGCGTGCCGACCAGAGATCAATAAATTTGCGGGCTCCGGAACGAAGTCTCCGGACAGCGCTTGTCCAAAGCCTAATCGCCCGAGACCGTCTCGTATTCCTGCGCGACGGGGCGCGATGCCTGTAGCGCGCCCAAGCTTACGTGTATCTGCGGCATGGAGCCGTTCTGGAAAGACTCGGCCACCAGCGCGTCGTTGCTGGTATCGCGCAGCATCTGGCGGCGCAGCCGATTCTCGAATTCCTTCAACTGATCTTCGATGGTCTTGGCCTTGTTCTTGTTGCGCACCATATCTTCGCGGTAGCGCTTCAGGAAGTAGCCAATGGTCTCCACGCGAATCCTGATAGAGCCCGTGGGCTTATTCTCATCGATATCCTTGAAGCAGAAATACGGCGTACCGGAGTGCTCCACGATCTCTTCCACCACGGTATAGATGGGGGCGTCGTGGCCGCACTTGAAGCTCGAAAGTTCCAGCGCCACCAGGTTGGGATGCCGCGCCACGTATTTGGCGGCCCACACCTTGCGGCTGGTGTTCTCGCTGTAGGAGTTCTTCCACACGTCGTTGATCGACATGGGGTGCGGAGTCTCGCCGGCCTCCACATCTTCCCCGAACAGGCGCCAGATAATGTCGTCGTCGATGGGCAGGCAGTCCTGCGCGAACACCGGATAGCCGAGCTTCTGGAACTCTTCCAGGATTTCGTGATTGACGCCCGGGTCGTTATGATACGGACGGCCCAGCAGCACCACGCCGAGACGGTCTTCGCGTTCCAGTTGCTCCAGGACTTCGCGAGCCGCGCCGCGCATGGTCACGTTGTCGAAAT
>CAZARO010000971.1:0-2961 GCA_964487165.1 uncultured Solibacteraceae bacterium
GCAAGGCGCCGCAACCCCTTCACAAGCCGCTGAAATCGCTGGAGAGCCGCGGGAATCCGTTCGGCAAGATGGAGAAAAAGCGGGCCGACTGGGCGCAGGGCGCGGTCCGCATTCTGAACGGTGGAGGCGGCGCGGACACCCTGTACTTCGTCGACAGCATCACTTCCTACGACGATCGGATCCAGTCCATTGGGCGCGCGACGGCCCGCATCCTCGGCCGTCTCGGCACGGACTTCGCCATCCTCGGAGCGAAGGAACGCGACAGCGGGCACGATGTCCGGCGGTTCGGCGAGGAAATGCTGTTTCAGGCGCTGCGCGACCACAACACCGAGGCCATCCGCGCTTCCGGCGCGCGCCGCGTGGTCACCGCCGATCCGCACGCCTACAACGCGTTGCAACACGATTACAAAGATATGCCGCCGGTGGAGCATGTCAGCCAGGTACTCGCCCGCGCGGTGCGAACCGGCCAGCTTCGCTTGAAGGCGGTGGAGAACGGCGTCTACACCTACCACGATCCCTGCTACCTCGGACGGCATAACGGGATCTACCAGGATCCGCGCGACGTGCTCGACGCGATTCCGGGGCTGCGGCGAGTGGAAATGCAGCGCTGCCGCGACCGCTCGTTCTGCTGCGGCGGAGGCGGCCTGGCGCTGTTCTATGAGGCCAAGGAAGAGCAGCGCATGGGTGTGCGGCGGGTCAGGATGGCGGCCGACGCGGGCGCCAGCGTGGTTGTGACGGCATGCCCGTTCTGCATGGTGAACATCGAAGACGCCATAAAAGTCGCCGGGCTGGAAGGGCAGATGAAGGCCATCGACCTGGCGGAACTGGTGGATGGGCAGATGGAGGTAGTCGCGAGGCAGGAGAGTTAGTTGCGGTTTTGGGCTTGCGCCTACAGAGCCGCGACCGCCAGGGAGCGGTTGCAGCGACGAATTTTTGCGGCTCCGTGGGGAGTCGGAAGGAGACACGAAAGATGGAAATCCTGGTGTGCATCAAACGCGTGCCGGACACGTCGGAGAATGAGATCCAAATCAGCAACGCAGGAACCGATATTGAACGGGATGACCTGGTCTATTCGGTCAACGAACCGGACAACTATGCGGTTGAAGAGGCCTTGCAGATCGTAGCGCGCACGGGCGGGCACGTCACCGTGGTTACGGTGGGCGGCGACGAAGACGAGGAGGTCCTGCGCCGGGAGATGGCCATGGGCGCCAGCCGCGGCGTCCTGATTGCGGACGATACTTTCGAGGGCTCCGACGGCCGGGGCATCGCCGAGATCCTGAAGGCCTTCGTGCAAACGGAGCATTACGACCTGATTCTGACCGGCGTGCAGGCCGCGGACGGCTGCGCCCAGGTGGGCGGCATGCTGGCGGCACTGCTGGATTACCCCTTCGCGTCGCTGGTGACCTCCATCGAAGTCCTGGAGAGCCGCAAGCTCAAAATCGGCCGCGAGATCGAAGGCGGCAGCAAGGAGATCAACGCCATCGACCTGCCGTGTGTGCTCTCCATCCAGACCGGGATTAACGAGCCGCGCTACGTGGGCATGCGCGGCATCCGGCAGGTGGCCTCCGTTCCCATCCCGACCTTTGGCGCATCGGACCTCGGGGTCGCAACGGAGACGGTGGGCGCAGGTGCCGCCAGGGTGAAGCGCATGGGCTACTTTGTGCCGCCGGCGGGCAAAGGCGCGGAGATACTCCAGGGCAGCCGTGAGGAAATCGTCGACAAGCTGATGGATCTGCTGAAGGCCAAAGGAGGGCTGAACTAATGGCACGGATCTTTGCCTACATCGTTCACAAGAGCGGCGTCGCCGACGATACGGCGGCGGAACTGCCGGCAGCGGCGCGCAAGATCGACCCTGCCCAGCACTGTACCGCTATCGTCACCGGCTGGGGCGCCGATCTCGATCAGGTTTGCGAGAGCCTGCGCGGCCGCTATAGCGAGATCTGGCGGATCGACAAGGAGCCGCTGGCGTATCCCAACGCCGAACTGGTCCGCAAAGCGTTGTTGAGCGTCGTGCCGGCGGGCAGCATCGTGCTGGTGCCGCACGGGCACTTCGGCGTCGATCTGTCGCCCGGGCTGGCCATCAGGATGAACGCCGCCTATGTGCCGGACGTGCTGGATATCGAGGGCGTGGAAGGGCTTTCGCTGCAAGCGGTCCGCCAGGAGTTCGGCGGCCAGGTGAGCGCGCACGTGCGCTGCGACCTTTCCACCGGCGCGGTGCTGAACATCCGCCCCGGTGCGTTCCGGCCGGCCGAAGGAGCTGCGGCAGCGGGGCAGGTAGTAGATAAGTCGGCGGACGTTGGCGCCCTGACGGCGCGGCGGCGGTATATCGAAACCGTAGCGGCGGAAACCGGCGACGTCGATATCACCAGAGAGCCGGTGCTGATCTCCATCGGCCGCGGCATCGGGGAGCAGGACAATGTCGCCATTGCCGAGGATCTGGCGGAGGCCATGGGAGCGGCGGTGAGTTGCTCGCGGCCGGTGGTCGACGCTAAGTGGATGGATAAGTCGCGCCAGGTGGGATCGTCGGGCCAGACGGTGCGGCCCAAGGTCTATCTGGCCTGCGGCATTAGCGGCTCGTTCCAGCACCTCGCCGGGCTTAAGGGCGCGCCCTTCATCGTGGCCATCAACAAGAATCCCAAGGCGCCGATTTTCCGCGTGGCGGAAGTCGGAATTGTCGATGACCTGCTGGAGTTCCTGCCGGCACTGGCAGCCCGGGTCCGCGAAGAAAGCTGCGTACCAGGGAAAGAGAGGCAACGGTCATGATCGCCAACAAGACGCTCAAGCTCAGTTTGAAATCGCTCCGGGAGTTCGCCAAGAAGCGCCTGCCGGACCAGGAGCTGATCGCGCTGGACGCGCGCGACGAATGCCCGCTGGAGATTGTGCGCCACATGTGCAGCCCCGACAAGCTGGGGATTCAGCTCCTGTTTATTCCGGAGGAGTTCGGCGGCTTCGGCGGGGGCG
>CAZARO010000972.1:0-2958 GCA_964487165.1 uncultured Solibacteraceae bacterium
AGTCGGCACGGCGCTTGGGATCTACACTTTGTGGGTGCTGCTGCCGGCCGGATCGGCGCTGGAATATCAAAGGACTGCGCGGGTGTAAGCCTGCTATGCTACCGGCTGATGTTGAGACTGACTCTGGCGGTTGCGGCCGGCTTCCTGACGATGTCAGCGCTGGTCATCGCGACGCAAATCGCGATGCTGCGGTACCTCTTTAATTCCGGTCCGGGGGCGGACGTGGAGCTGCTCCCGCCCGCCTACTTTCTGGCCTACGGTGTCATCCGGCTGGTCTACGCGGTGATCGGCGGCTGCATGACCGCGGCAATCGGCAGGAAGTACGAGGCTCCCACCATTCTGGGAGCGTTGATGCTCGGGACGGCAATCGGCAATCTGGTGATCAATCGCGGCGGGGAGCCCATATGGTACGCCGTTCTGGTGCCCCTGGTAGGAGCGGTGGTCGCGACGATGGCGGGGTACCGCTGGCTGGGGCGGATGACGCCCGAAGGCGGACCGGAGAAAGGGTAATTGGAAAACAGGAGCGGCCCCTGCGGGCCCGAATAAGTCTGAAAGCCGCACGCTGAAAGGCCGGTACAGTGGGGCGCCGATTGACGCTCGCCGAACACTGGAGTTTGGCCATTTGGCGGGTAGAAGCCCACCCCACCGGTGGCGCGGGCTTCAGCCCGTGAACAAGCTAAAGCGCTCTCCTACCTTCGGACCGGCACGCTGCGGGCGGGTTTCTCCGGCGCCGCGGGCTTCGGTTCCTTGCGGAAGAAACACCAGATGCCCAGGCCACAAAGTCCCAGCGAGATCCATTGCGAGGCGTCGAGCGGCGTGCCCCAGAGGTTGCCCTGCTCGTGGTAGCGGAAGAATTCCACCACGAAGCGCGCCGTCGAGTACAGCATGAGGTACAGCCCGATGATCGCGCCCTGCCGGTGGGCCTTTCCGATCTGCCGGTAGAGTATCGCGAAAATAGCGAATTCCGCGAAGGACTCGTACAGTTGCGTGGGATGCAGCGACTGGCCCAGCGGCACGCCGACTAAGTCGTGCGCCACCGGATTGCGGAACGTCACCGCCCACGGTAAGTGGCACTCCACGCCCCAGCAGCAACCCGCCGAGAAGCAGCCCAGCCGCCCGATTCCGTGGCCCAGCGCGATGCCCGGCGCGAACACATCGGCGGTGCGCCACAGCGGCAGGCGCGTCCTGCGCATATACCACCACGACATCGCCAGCGCCGCGATCAGGCCACCGTAGAAGACGCCGCCCGCCTGCAGCGTGTCCAAAGTGAAGATCTCGCGCGGATTGTCGCGGTAGCGCGGGTCTACGATCAGCATCATCAATTTGGCGCCCACGATGGCCGCCAGCGCACAGTAGATTCCCAAATTCGTAAGGGCCTCGACATCCAGCGAATCGCGCCGGGCGAGGCGCGCGGCCATCCACAGGCCTGCCAGGAAGGCCAGCGCTACCAGCGCGCCATAAGTATGCAGGAATGAGATATGGAAGATTTCAGGGTACATTGGCTGCCTGTGCTTTCGGGCGGAGCAATCCCAGGGCCAGCAGTATGCTGCCGATTACGATGGCCGAATCGGCCACGTTAAACGCCGGCCACTGATAGTCGCGGATATAGAAGAGGAGGAAATCGGTCACCCGCCCGTACAGGATGCGGTCCACCACGTTGCCCGAGGCGCCGCCCAGGATGAGGGCGAATCCCCAACGCGAGAGCCGGTCCAGCCGTTCCGGGCGCCACAACAAAATGCTGACGCCGACCACGGCCGCCAGCGCCAGCAGCACCAGCACCAGGGTGCGCCATTGCGAAGTGGAATCGTTAAACAGCCCGAAGGCGACGCCGGTATTCTCGGAACGGACGATATCGAAAAATCCGGGAATCACGTTGAGGGGATCGAAAAAAGACACGTGGCTTTCGATGAGCCACTTAGTGAGGCGATCGAGCGCCAGCACCGCCGCGCCGGTGCCATACGCTTTCAGACGGAGATCGGTCGTAACGGAATCCATTTCGGGGGTTGATACCATCGTAGCAAGGCCGCGGCCGCGTGATGCGATACGATTCTGGCATGGAGACTCGTACCCTTCCGCACACCGGCCTTACGGTATCCCGCGCCTGCTACGGCACCATGACGTTCGGCAAACAGTCGGACCAGGCGCTCTCCACGCGGCTGGTGGACCGCTCGATCGACGGCGGCATCAATTTCTTCGACACCGCCAACGCTTACAGTTCCGGCGTGGCGGAGACCATCCCTGGGCAATGCCCTGAAGGGCCGCCGGGATCGCGTGGTGCTGGCCAGCAAAGTGGGATTCAAGGCGGGCGATACGCCCGACGACATAGGCCTTTCGCGAGCGGCCATCCTGAGAGCTATCGACCTGAGCCTGGCGCGCCTGCAGACCGATTATCTGGACCTCTATTACCTGCACGTCCCCGATGGGAACGTGCCCATCGAGGAATCGCTCGAAGCCATGGACCGGCTGGTGCGCGCCGGCAAGGTGCGGTATCCGGCAATCTCCAATTACCCGGGTTGGCAGGTGGTGGAAATCGACTGGCTCTGCCAGCGCCACGGCTACCAGGCGCCACACGTTTCGCAGCCCATGTACAACCTGCTGGCGCGCGGCATTGAGCAGGAGTATCAGGCGATGTGCCGGCGTTATTTGAAGTGGCCACCGTCATCTATAATCCACTGGCCGGCGGGCTGCTCACCGGCAAGCACCAGCCCGAGCGGCCGATTCCCGGAACCCGTTTCGACGCCAACCAGCTGTATCTCGACCGCTACTGGCACCCGGCGTATTTTGCGGCCGTCGACGAACTGAAAGCCATCGCCGCGGCCGCCGGCCGGACCTTGGTGGACATGGCGCTCAACTGGGTGCTCCACCATACGCCTACCGATTGCGCCATTATCGGCGCTTCCACCGAAGAGCAACCGGCGCAGAATCTGGCGGCGCTGGAACAGGGTCCGCTGCCGGCGG
>CAZARO010000973.1:0-2957 GCA_964487165.1 uncultured Solibacteraceae bacterium
CGAGGGCGTCCCGCGCGGACCAGGGGTCCGCCCCACAATTAACGCAGAATCCCAGTTCCGGCAGTGTAAGTGACATTGGGATGGCATCCTGCGGCCGATTGGCAATCGGCCCGGAGCGGGTTGAAAGCCCGCTGCAGGTTGCCAACATGTTGCCAACAGTTGCCCCACTTGCCAGAGGTATCTGTCACCATTTCTTGCGAGACTCAATAGCGGCTGGCAACTACCACAGTCCGAACCCGTTGAGACGCTGATACTCCCGAGGACCGCGCCTCTGTGACCTCCGCCACCTCTGTGCTCTCCGGTTTTGACTTTGTTTTCCTCTGTGTCTCTGCGTCTCTGCGGTGAAGATTGATAATCGGAGCCGGCCGGCACCGGATCGCGCCAAGCGGCATCATAAGATCATGAAGGCGGCTATCCTGCGAACCCCGGCGGACATCCGGAACAGCCCTTTGGAAATTGCGAGCGTCGCGCGTCCCGTGGCGATGCCCGGCCAGGTCCTGCTGCGCGTGCGTGCTTGCGGCGTCTGCCGTACGGACCTCCACATCGTGGAAGGCGAACTGGCGCCGCTGCGCGCTCCCCTAATTCCGGGACACCAGATTGTCGGCGACATTGTCGAAGGCGCCACGCCGGATCTGCCGGTGGGCGCCCGAGTGGGCGTTTCCTGGGTCGGCGGCGTCGACGGGAGCTGCCCGTATTGCCGCCGCCATCTCGAAAATCTGTGCGATTCGCCCACCTTCACCGGATACACGGTGGACGGCGGCTATGCGGAATATGCGGTCGCGCGGGCCGATTTTGTCTTCCCCCTGCCGGCCAACCTCGACGACCTGCATGCGGCGCCCCTGCTCTGCGCCGGCATCATCGGCTTTCGCAGCCTTCGCGTCGCCGGGGTGGAACTGGGCGACAATGTCGGGCTATTCGGCTTCGGTGCCTCGGCTTCGCTCACCATCGCCGTGCTGCAGGCATGGAAGTGCAAGGTCTACGTTTCCTCGCGCGGCGAGTCGCACCGGCGGCTGGCCGTTTCCCTGGGCGCCACCTGGGTGGGCAGCGAACAGGAGAAGCCGCCGGTGGAACTGGATCGCGCGGTGACCTTCGCTCCCAGCGGCGACGTGGTAGTTACGGCGCTTTCCAGTCTTCGCAAAGGCGGCGTGGTGGCCATCAACGCCATCCATCTCGACCGCATCCCGCCGTTCGATTACGACCGCCTGCTCTGGGGCGAGCGCCAGATTCGCAGCGTCGCCAACATGACGCGCGCCGACGCCCGCGACTTCCTGGAACTCGCCGGCAAAATCGGGATCGAGCCCCGCGTTACGACGTTCCCGCTCGAGCGCGCCAATGAAGCGCTGGCCGCCATCAAGAGCGATTCGGTGGACGGCGCCGCGGTGGTTGTGCCGTAGGAGGATGGGGCAATCGGCAGGCGTACCGCGACCGTGAGGGTAGCCCCCAACGGGGGCCGTCCAGATAGCGCTTGCGGAGGGTCCTGCGGAGCAGACCGGGCCCGAGCGTCTCACCGGAGTGCACTTTGGATTACAGTTCGGCCACTTCGTGCCGAAAGTGATGTCTGCCTCCGTGGGCCTACCCCCGACGCCCGCCGCCCCATCCTCGCAACTCAATCTCACGCAGCCCGAGAGCAAGCCTTCTCCGCCGCCACTCATTCCTGGCTGCAATGTGAGTTTCAGCGCGCAACACGGATCAGCGGATGAATTCTGTCCCGTCCTACTTCACTTTTCCATTCTTTCCAAACTTCACCACTACCACAAACTTATCCACCGCCGTTCCCTCCACCACCAACGGCCGATATTTCCACTGCTTCACCGCGCTCACCGCCGCCTCCACCAGCACCGCATTTCCATCAACCACTTCAACCTTCTCCACGGCGCCATCTTCCCCCAGCATGACGTCCAGCACCACGTCCCCCGGCCCGGCCGGCTCCGGATAAACCGGCATCACTTTCGAAATCAGGGCCGGCAACGGGCGCTTCGTCCGCGGGATGTAGATCGGCGTTCCCGGCGGGATGTTTCCCGGCTTCGGAATGACGTCCCGATTCTCCTCAAAGATCTGTACCCACTTCTTCGAATCCCCATATACCAGTCTGGCAATTCCCTGAAAAGTCGTGTCCCCCGTGTGCTCCCCAACCACGTAAGTGAATGGTTTCTTCCTGTCGGACAGGTTCACCGCGGGCTGCGGGACCGGCTTCAGTTTTACCGCGACCGTCTCGCACATTCCGATCTGCAACCCTAAACTGACATTAAACATTTCACAATTCCCCTCATGTAGTACGATGTCCGTCCTCTCGGTCACCTCAAAGCCCGGCGATTGGACCCTCACCTTATACCCGCCGCTGCCCAGGTTTTGCGCAGTGTAGAGGCCAGCTTTGTTGGATGTCACCGTACGCACGGCCCCCGTCTCCATATTCGTGATGGTGGTCGTCGCATTCGCAACTCCCGCCCCGGTCGGATCCGTAATGCGGCCCGCCATCGAACACGGACCCTTCTCCTGTCCTGCCGTTGCAGGCGCCGGCGCAGTTTGCTCCTGTTGCGCTACTGCCTGCGACTCCACTGCCGCCGCCGGAATCCCGATCGCAATCAGCGCCGCCACCGCCTGTTTGGCCAACCGCCACGAAACCCCCGTCCGGCTGTTTTCGCACGCCCTGTCGGCCAACCGTAACGACGCCAGCGCCAACCTCAGTCGGGTTCCTTCCGCAAGATATCTCTCGCGCGTGGCGCACTCTCGTTCTCTCAACTCGCGTATCTTCTTTCGAAAATCCGCATCCGCGCGCCCGCCAGCCGACGAGCTCAGCTCCACCACCTCGTCCAGCAGGTCGATCGTGTCCACATTCACAGATTGCACCCAATCCGCGACCTGGCGCTCCAGCGCCCGAACCTGCGATCCGGGGTAGAATCGCTTCGCCACCGCCGCTGCGTGGTCCAGCCCGATGGTGTTCAGCATCAGGCTGCCGG
>CAZARO010000974.1:0-2951 GCA_964487165.1 uncultured Solibacteraceae bacterium
GCCGAGTATGCCAAGAACACCAAGAAGGCTTGCACTGTCTGCCACGCAAAGGTGACCAGCGACAAGGATGCGATGAGCAAGAACCTGACGGATGCCGGTAAGTACTACAAGGAAAAGAAGAGCTTAGACGGCTTCGTGGCGAAGTAGGTGTTGTTCAGGAAGGTGGAGGCGTGGAGTCGTTCATGATGCAGTCCGTCCAGCTATCGATCGCCGACGGTCAGTACGCAGCTGCCGTCCGGGAAGCTTTAGCCCGCAGCTGCGCCTGGCACGTGGAGGCGGTCGAGTGCCCGGATTTGTCGCGCCATGGCGTAATGGTGCTGGACGAACAGGCATTCGCTCGGCTGCCCCTCCCCCTGTCCAATCCCGAACGTGTGGTATTGATCGCAGGCAAAGAACCGCAGGCTCCTCAATTCCTGGCCCAGGCATGGGAAGCCGGCATCGTCTCCGTAGTGTCTGAAGAAGATCCCCTCAGTACCGTGCTGCTCGCCATCATGGCGGCGGCCCTGCGTGTTGAAAAACCCGTCACTTTTAGCGGTTTTAGTGAAATAACCCCCACCCCGAACTCCGAATCTGCGCCAATAGCCCCACCGAAGCGGACTTCCCGCCAGAAACGTTGCAAAACTCAATAGGTTAGTCGTCGTACATCTTGGTCTTCCGCGTGCACTGTCCTTAATTCCGAGAAGGAGATACTGCGATGGGTTACTCTTTAGTAGAATTAGAGTCCATTGTCCGAAACAAGATTTGCAATGTCTGCACCGAACGCACCGTGGACGGCCAATGCGGGCTCGAGGAGCCCACCAATTGTGCGCTGTTCCGGCTATTCCCGCAGGTGGCACAAGCCATTCAATCGGTCGAAAGCGACGACATCCAGCAGTATATCGATGCCATTCGCCACAACGTGTGCGCCGTCTGTGCCGATCGGGCCAGCGACGAATCGTGCGAGACGCGCCAGCAGGTGCGGTGCGCGCTCGACGCTTATTTATTGCTGGTGGTCGACGCCATTGAAGAAGCCACCGGCAGAACATTCAACAAGCAAGCCCTGAGCGCGGCCGGCCCCGTTTCCATAGGGCGTCCCGCGCCGCCAAGTCAACTTTGAGATTTACCTGGAGGTATGAAATGAACTTCGTTCCGTTTCTGGTTTTGTGGGTGCTGTTGGCGCTGACGGTGCTTACGCTGTTTATCTGGCGCAAGATGGTGGCCAGCAAAGAGGATGACAATCTGCATGTACTGGACGGCGCGTCCGCCGCGAAGAGCGCCGACCAGCAAGTGATCGCTCAGAAACTTGACTTCATCGACAAATGGGGCAAGATCGTCACTATCGTAACGATCGTCTACGGAGTGATTCTGGGTGGGCTCTTCGTTTGGCAGAGCTGGATCCAGAACACCAGCGTAGGAGTGTAATATGATGACGAACCGGGCACTTTCATCCATCGGCCGACGGCTCGGTTCTGCCCTTATTGGTTTGATCGTCGGGGCAGCCGGCGCCACAGCGTATGCGGCCGAGAATCCGGCGCCTGCCGCGGAGTGCACTTCCTGCCACGATCAGGGGCAGAAACTGGAGAAGAGCGCTCACAAGGGGCTGCCCTGCGACACCTGTCACGACTCGCACGAGAAGTATCCGCATCCTCCCAACATCGCCAAGCCGCAATGCGTCACCTGCCATGAGGACCAGGCCGGCGACTACGCCAGCGGCGTCCACGGAATGGCGCGTAAGGCGGGCAACGAAGGCGCGCCCGATTGCTCTTTGTGCCACGGAAGCGCGCATGAGCTGCTGTCTCCCAAGTCACAGGCTTTTCGCATGGCCGTGCCGGACACCTGCGGCATGTGCCACAGCGAGGTGGTGGAGCAGTATCGCGCCAGCGTACATGGACAGGCGCTGGCCAACGGCATCACCCAGGCCCCGCTCTGCACCGATTGCCACGGCGAACATAAGATCCTGAAACATACCAGCGAAGCCTCTCCGGTAAACGCGGCGCACATTCGCGACACCTGCGGCAGCTGCCACGGCAACGTGCGCCTGACGCGCCGGTTCGGGCTGCCTTCCGACCGGCTGGTGAGCTTCGATTCGTCCTACCACGGCCTCGCCTCCAAGGCGGGGTCGCAGACGGTGGCCAATTGCGCCAGCTGCCACGGGGTGCACAATATCCTTGCGTCGTCCGACCCGAAGTCGACCATCAACCCCAAGAACCTGCCCAAAACCTGCGGCCAGTGCCATCCCGGCGCCGGCACCCGCTTTGCCATCAGCCAGGTGCACGTCGCCGAGGGGCGCGCCGAACCTGCGCTGTTGCGCTGGGTGCGGCAATTCTACCTGTTGCTGATTCCGCTGACCATCGGCCTGATGTTGATCCACCAGGGTGGCGACTGGATTCGGAAACTCATCCGCCTGCGATTCTCGGCGCCGCGGATCGAACGGCGCGCCATGGTTCCGGCGGGCGCCGGCCACGGGGAGCTGCGAATGCTGCCGTTCGAGCGCGTGCAGCACGCGCTTCTGGCCCTTTCCTTCATCACCCTGGTGTGGACCGGCTTCGCACTGAAGTACCCCGACACCTGGTGGGCGCGGCCCCTGCTGCTGCTGGAAGCGACCCATTCGGTGCGCAGCATCATTCACCGGGTGGCGGCGGTGGTCTTCATCGCCGTATCGGTGACGCATCTGGTGTCGCTGATCGTCAGCCGCAAATTGCGCGACCATTGGAAGGAAATGCTGCCCAAGGTGGAGGACGCGCGCGAGGCCAGTGCGGGATTTGCGTACAACATCGGGCTGGGATCGGTGCCGCCGGCGCGTTCGCCCCATAGCTACGTGGAAAAGGCCGAATACTGGGCCGTGGTCTGGGGCGCCGTCGTCATGGCGTCCACCGGCCTGCTACTCTGGGCTAATAATCTGGCGATGCGATTCCTACCCAAGAGCTGGCTGGATGTGGCCACATCGGTCCACTTCTACGAGGCCCTGCTGG
>CAZARO010000975.1:0-2948 GCA_964487165.1 uncultured Solibacteraceae bacterium
GCGCGGTGATCGGCAAGGGCGGCATGGGCCCGAAGACGCTGGCGGCGCTCAAGGAATTCGGCGCGGTGTATCTGAACGGCATCGGCGGCGCGGCGCAATTTTATGCGCGCACGGTAGAGGAAGTGCTGGGCGTGAATCTGTTCGAGTTCGGCATACCGGAAGCGATGTGGCATCTGCGTGTAAAGGGCTTCGCGGCGATCGTGACGATGGACGCGCACGGCGGCAGTCTGCACGCGGAGGTGGAGCACGCGACGGGCGAAGTGCTGGAAACGTTGCAGAAGGCATGAAGCGGCTGGTACACTGAAAGTTCCCGATTGGCCAGGTAGCTCAGTTGGTAGAGCGCGGCCCTGAAAAGGCCGGCGTCGGCGGTTCAAGTCCGTCCCTGGCCACCACTCTAAACCCTGCAGCTTCAAATAGTTGTAAGTATTGCGCAGTGCCATCTGAGTGTGGAAAAGTGCCTCCTTGGAGTCCAAACTCTTCACGGCTGCGTTCGTGGTAGCCCATGGTATCCCCTTTTGTTGTCTCGCGAATGAGGAGACAACATTCAATCTCCTATACATGCACTACCATGGGCCCCACGCCTACCAATCTCACAGGGCGGTCCGGTCACCAAGTCCGAGCTGTGTCCTTGGCACATTGGGGAATCGAATCGGGCTCTGAGATCCGGGGGACCGCGGAGACCCTCAGGATGCTGCTTCCCCAGATCGCGGGCCTTTCGGGCTCACTTCTACGAATCGGGCGTTTCCGGCCAAGTAGGTTTCGTCGGCCTGGCCAAACAGGCCACAATCGGCACTGGCGTAGGCTATCATCAGCGTGCTTCGCTTGACCGGACCAGCCCCGGTTACTTACCTCTCGCTGTTCGTGTTCGGCCTCCTGAACATTAATGGGTCTGATAAGAATGGGTCTGATAAGTTTCGGTGCTCAAGCTGGTACTCTACTTAAGGAGGCGGTATGCTCGCGATTCGGTGGGCGGCGGCGCTGTGCCAGGATCTGCGGTTTCGTCGGTAGCCTGCCTGACGATCGGCATGGGCGTCACCGCCGGAAATCTCTCTCTGCAATTTCCGGTAACGGCCGGTCAACAGTATGCCATTGAAATCGCCGGATTGGCACAGACCTTGGCCAACGCCGGGCGGCTCAGCGTGAATGTGCAAGTGCTTCCGACGGTTACCATCGCTTCCGGGGCGCGGGCCTTTCCGCGGGCGTTCACTGCGACGGTGACGGGGACACGCCCAACGTCGCGGTGCGTTGCATGGCGCGGTATGGCACCGTCGACGCCAGCGGAAACTGCGAGCCTCCGGCGAATTTGAAGTCCGGCCAAAGCATCACGGATACCGTCACGGAGGCGAGCTTTGCAGCAGCTATGCTCTATAATTCCCGATCTGCGCCGGCTCACTGCTATTTCGGGTCAACCGCAAAGTGAAAGACGCTCCAACCTGTCACAAAACCGTACTCACCGGCATCTGGCGCCTTGACGACAAACCGGTATGACGATTCGCCGTACTTGGACGAATCGTACTTCATCGCACCCACGTGCTCTACCGACACCTTTCCGAAGGGATGGGCTTTCGCGGTCGAGACCAGGGCCTGACGATTGCTTCCGCTCGTTGGGAATGCATACAATTCGAAACTCCCGGGGTTGTTGCATTTAACGACGAACTCCAGGTCCATCCCGCTCTTCACGCGGAACGACGATGTGGGCCCCGGTATCTGAATAGAGCCCTTTCCGCCCGTGAGCCCTTTCCTTCCGGAAACAACTTCCGCCGTTGCCTTCGGTAGCGGCTTCAAGGACTGGTCGGTAGAGTCCAGGAAATACAGATCTCCCGCCGACTCGGGCTCCTTGGTGTTCACGTGTTCCTCTGCCGCCTTCGTTGCGGCGGCGGGTGCCAACTGGGCGGGACGGGCGGAAGGCGGAGCCAGAGCGGAAGGCGTCAACGCTTCCAGGTCGGTCCTGTACGTCATCGCGCCTGCTTCCAGGCTCATTTTCTCCTCGCGGTCGCGGTACCCATCGAGCGACAACCGGATGCGGTGCTCGCCAACCGCGAGGTTGGATATTCTTAGCCGACCCTCAGCATTTGTCTTTCCCTTAAACTCATCATCCACGTAAACTTGTGCGCCTCCGGGAGTGGATGCTATCAGCAGAATCGCAGCGTCCCGCGGTTCAGATGCCGGCGCAGCAGCCCGCGGAGCCAGGTCGCGAAGCCCCGCCAAGAGATCCTCCGTGGCGCCGGCCGCGAGCAGTTCCTTCTCCGTTTCCGGACTGATCTGAAAATCGATCCCCTGCTCGCGTGCCAGGGAAGCAACTCGAATAGGCGAGACGTCGCCCTTGAGCAGTTGAATAACGTTCTCTTTGGACAGCGGCTTTTTTGAAGCCTGCGCGTAGGCTTGCGTGAGCGGGAGCATCATACAAAGGATCAGTGCGGCGCCGAGTGTGCTCAGTCTTTTCATGGCTTTTGGACCTCCTGGGTGGATTCATGAAAATGCGCCAAGAGACGGTCATTGCTTGACCGCGCCCTCTGCGGCCTTGGCTTTTTGCGCGCGCTGGATCTTCTGACGAAGCTCTGCGCTCGCGCCATCGATCTTCAAGCCTTCTCGATAAGACTTAATAGCTTCATCGTAGGCTCCATTGTTGTAATGAAAGTCGCCCTCCGTCACCGCACCCTTGACTCGTTTCTCAATTTCGAGCGCGTTGCTTTTCGTCGCCGCTGGGGTTGCATCCGCAGCTCCGACGGCTTTCGAACCTGAGCCAGCCGCGCCTCGACCATTCGTTGCGGGCGCGGTCTGCCGGGGACCCTCCCCTAGGCCGGGCTGCGCAGCCCGATCTGCGGTAGGGCTTATAACTGATTCGTCCGTGCTCGCTGCCGCCTGTTTCCGGGCCGGTGTGGGGGCGAGAACGTCGACCGGCCGGACCCGTGCAGGTTGCACAGGTGTAGGCTGCGGCTTGCCCCCGG
>CAZARO010000976.1:0-1896 GCA_964487165.1 uncultured Solibacteraceae bacterium
CAGGGGGCCGGCGGGCCCAGAGGGCACCCCCGAGGGCGTCCGCCCCACTAATTACGCAGGTACGGCTCATAGGCCAATGTAAGTGACATTGGGATCCCATCCTGCCCCACTCACTCGCGGATATTCGTCGATGTCGATGCCGTCACCGTCGCCGCGCCGCCGCCCGACACGGTCACGGAATTCACCGCCGGCGATCCCGCGTTCGCGGCGATATCCACCGTCACGATGATGGATCTGCTGCCGAAGGTTTCTAGGTTAATTAACTTTAGTAGAGGTAGGGCATGACTTATTTGTTCCAGTTATTCACCAGGTTGGCGGCGTTCACGCTCCCAATCCCGGTGGCGAAATTCCAGCCCGTGCCGGCGCCGTAGGCGGGCGCCAGCTTGGTGCTGGAAGTGGAGAGCGCGCCATTCGCGGATGGCGTATTACCATAACGGGAGTGGCCGTGGCCCGAACTGGCCGTGCTGGCGCCATAGCAGTCCGTCGTGCCGGAGCAGTTGACCGTGTTGTCGCCCTCGGTCACATTGTAGAAAATGCAACCCGAGCCGGCCGCGCTCCCGTTCGAGGAGTTGCAGACCGCCGACCCGGTGGCCATGGAGTAATATACGCTGTTCGGATTGCCCCAGGTTTCCCCGGTTTTCTGATTCACCAGCGCCTGAATACCGGCCATGATGGGCGAAGCGAACGAGGTCCCGCCGGCGCCCGTCCAGCCACTCGGCGCGCCCGTGCAGCGGGTCCCGCCGTTACGCCGGTCGGAGAAGCAGAACGAATAGAAGTGGCCCCAGATGCCGTTGCCGGCAAATAAGGAAACGTCCGGAATATCGCGCACATTGTCGCCGCTCGAATTCGTTTGCCACGAGGGCTTGGCATAGCCGGCGCACGTTCCGCCCACCACACCCGAATTCGACGGCGATCCGGTAGCACATCCGCTGGGGCCGCCGCTGCCGGCAGCCACTTCCTGGTAGCCGTCCTCCGTGGAGGTGCTGCTGCTGCAAAAACCACCGCTGCCGTACACCGTGGTGCTGCCGTTGAATTTTGCAAGCAGCGACCCGGCGCAGGAATCGTTCCAAGGAATCTCCGGGATGTACGACTTGGCCGACTCATACGTCGACGTGTTGGTGGAACTCCAGTAGCTGCTGTTGCTGCCGGCGTACGTGTCGCCGAAATCGGTCCCCCCTACCGCCACGTTGTACGGCGTGGAGGCATAAGCGCTCACGCCGATTCCGTGGCTCGCTCCCGCTTCACCGGCATCGCAGGATGCCGCGCCTTCGTCGCCCGCAGCCACGAATACCGACACGCCTTGCAGCACGGCTTGCTGGAAGGTGGTGTTGAACGCGGCGTTGGCGGTAGCTCCATTTTCGGCTTCGCACTCGCCATAACTCATGCTCATGATGGCCGGCGGAGTCTTCAAGGTCAGCAGATTTTGCACCGCGATCAGGCCGCCGAAAGTCCTGGTGTCGGCACAGGCGGCCACTTGGATGGCGGCGTTGGGCGCCGCGGCGCTGGCCCACTCCGCATCCAGGGTAGTCTCTATGTCATCGCTATTGGCGCCCGGATCTTTGCAGTTATTGGTGCCGGAGGAGGGCGCCGGATGCACCGTCGCCAGACTACCGTTGGGGTAGGCGGTGGAAAGTCCGAAAGTGCTGCGGAACGTGCTCCAGTCGGCATTACTATAAAGGTCGCTATCTTCCACTACCACGATCGTCTGGCCGGTGCCGTTGGTGCCGGCGGTGAACAGCGGGTTCAGGTTATAGATGGTGGCCAGGTCGGTGGGCGTCAACGCGTATTGGGTAGCGCCGTCGGCGGTGAAGGTGTAGTTGGTGTGCGGCTTATTCAAGGCGCGGGGCTTGAAGTCGTGCATCGAAACTACTCCCGCCACCACCGGCGCCAGCGCTT
>CAZARO010000976.1:1906-2945 GCA_964487165.1 uncultured Solibacteraceae bacterium
GGGTCGCTCATGTTAGCGGTATGTTCCACGCCATTCACATTGAGACGATGGATCTCGGTGTGGAACGCCTCTCGCACCTGCCCCGCGGTACCCGAAAAATCGATGGTCATTCCGCTGGGATACACCGAATTCACCGTGAAGCCGTGGGACTGGAGCCACCCGGTTACCGCGACGATATCTTCCCGCGCCGGTCCGAAGCTCGCTCCAATTTCCTCCGCCGTAAGCCAGTGGTGATAATTGGGCGACTGCGGGTCCTGCTGCGATGCGATCAGTTGCCGGATGGCCTGCTCCTGCTCCGCAGGGCGCTGCAACTGGAGAAACATATGCTCCATGGCAAAGTCATCCGCCACCGCACCCACGTCGTTCTGAGCGTTCGCCTGAGATCGCGTGTTTCCGGCCAGGCGATGCAGCATCTTTTCTTCGATTGGCTGCGTGACCATTATCCGCGAGCGCGAACTCTGCGGCCTCATGACTAATGGGAAAGCCAGTGCCAGCAAAAGCGCTGGAATGGACAAAACTCGGACGTGACGTTGGCTGTGCATACCGCTCCTGTGAATTCTGGCGCTCCCCCCGGGCGGATATTTCGGAGCACCACTCGTTGAGACGAGCGTATCATGGAGCGCGTTTACACAGATCGCGCGAAAACGAAGTATTTTGCGGGAAGGGTACTAGTGTTTCTTACCCCCCCCAATGATAACTATGGTTCAATCGAGTGATGGAAGTTCCGGCAGCCGGGATGGGCTCTTCGGGGCTGGAACGCGCCCTGTCGAACCCCGGCGTGGTACCACCGGCGAACTTACCGGCTGCGATGGGCCGCGCCGCGCCGGTGACAGGCGATTCGGTGGCCGCGCTTCTCGGCGAACTTTCGCAGTCCGACCTGACCCGCCTGCTGGAAATCGTGGAAGCCCTTCCCCGCCCTGGCGGCGATGCGCGCCTGGGCGAGTTGCTGCGCGGCGCCGCGGAGGCGGCCGCCGCCCAGAATACCGGCCGCGCAATCGACCTGTTACGGCAATTCGCACGCCTTGACCCGGCCCGCGCG
>CAZARO010000977.1:0-2935 GCA_964487165.1 uncultured Solibacteraceae bacterium
CTTGGGGTAGCCGCCGGTGGTCTGGTGCTCCACGAAGAGAATGATGGGCTGGCCGTCGGGCGGCACCTGCACCGCGCCCAGCGGCACGCCTTCGGTGAGCATGTGGCCGGCCGCGCTCGGCATCGCCGGACCGCGCAGCCGCAGCCCCATGCGGTTGGACTCCTCCGACACGGTGTACGTGCCGCGGTACAGTTCGTCCGCGAAGCTCTCGGATTGCGGACCGTCGGTCACTCGCAGCGGCCCATCGCCTAATATCGGCACGCCCTTGGCAGCCCCGCGCGGCCGGCGGATCGCCTCCCTGCCGATGGGCAGCATGTCGCCCACTCGCAACGCGCGGCCGCCCACCCCGGTGATCACGTGCGTGGAAGCGCTGCCCATCACCTTCGGGATGCCAATGCCTCCGCGCACGCACAAATAGCAGCGCGCGCCGGATTGCGAAGGACCGCAGCGCACCGCCTGCCCGGCCTTCACTTCCACCGCGGTCCACAGCGGCAGGCCGGCGCCGAAGTCCGAGCCGGTGAGCGCCACCACGGTGTCCGCTTCGAACTCGAAGGCGGCGCCCATGAGCGTCATTTCCACACCGGCGGCATTCTCCGCGTTGCCCACCAGCAGATTGCCGGCGCGCAATGCGAACTGATCGGCCGCGCCCGATGCCGAAATGCCGTAATGCGCCCAGCCGAAGCGTCCCAGGTCCTGCACGGTGGTCTGCAGGCCGGCCGATACCACGCGGATGGCGCTCACCGCGGCGCCTCCGGCACGAAGCGGACGCGGTCGCCCATGCGCAGCAGCGGCGGCGGGACGGCTTGCGCGTCGAACAACTGCAGCGGCGTGCGGCCGATCAGCCGCCAACCCCCCGGCGACGCCAATGGGTACACCCCCGCCTGCTGGCCGCCGATGGCGACGCTCCCCTGCGGCACGTGCTTGCGCGGCGCGGAAAGCCGCGGCGTGGCCAGCTCCGCCGGAAGGCCCCCGAGATACGGGAAACAGGTGGAGAAGCCCACGAAATACACTTCGTACACCGCCGCCGTGAACTGTTCCACCACACGCCCAGGCGCGAGGCCAGTGTGGCGCGCCACGTCCTCCAGATCGGGTCCGCATTCGCCGCCGAATTCCACCGGGATTTCGACCTGCCGCGGCTCGAGGTCGGGCGGAGCGGGCTTCTCCAGGCACGCACGCACGATGGCTTCCATGCGCTCATGCGTGTAGCGGCGGGGGTCGAAATCGATCAGCACCGAAGTGTACGCCGGGTGCAGATTCAACACTTCGCGAACGCCCGTCAGGCTATGCGTGAGGCGCGCCACCGCGGCGTACGATTCGGTGGAGATGCGGTCGCCGAAGACGACGTGAAGGGAGCGGTCGCTGGCCGGCCGGATGGTCATACCGCAGTTTAATCCAGCTTGGCCGGCGCCAGCTTTGGCGAAAGCAGATGAATGATCAGCAGCGCGAGGAGATACGCCGAGCCGGCATACAGGAAACACGGCAGGTAGCTCACCCGCACGATGCGTCCGGTGACCAGTTGCGCCGTAAACCCGGTGACCGCGCCGGTCATGGCGCCGATTCCCACCACGCTGCCCACTGCCGACTTGGGAAAGAGGTCCGACGTCAGCGTGAAGATGTTCGCCGAGAAGCCCTGGTGCGCCGCTCCCGCCAGACCGACCAGCCCCACCACCACCCAGAGATTATGCGTGTAGGGCGCGTACAGCACCGGCATCACGGCTACCGCGCAGATCGCCATAGCGGTCTTGCGCGCGGCGTTCAGGCTCTTGCCGCGCTTGAGCATGGCCCCGGAAATCCAGCCGCCATAGACGCTCCCGATGCTGCAGGCCGCATACACCACCATAATGGGCGCGCTCGATTTTCCGAGGGTGAGATGGAAGGTCCGCTGGAAGTAGCCGGGCAGCCAGAAGGTCCAGAACCACCAGACCGGGTCGCAGACAAGTTTGCCGGTGGCGAAGGCCCAGGTTTCCCGCAGGCCGAGGAGTTTCAACCAGGGAACCGACTTCACGGTCTCCGGCGGATCGCTCTGGATCAGCCCAAGTTCGTGCGGCGAGACCCAGGGGTGTTCTTCCGGTTTGCGGTAGAGCCACAGCCAGAAAACCAGCCAGACCAGGCCCAGGCATCCACCCACCACGAAGGCGCCGCGCCAGGTGAACAGAGCGATGGCCAGCGGCACGATGGCGGGCACCACCATATTGCCGATGTTGGCGCCGGAATTGAACAGACCCGTGGCCAGCGCGCGTTCCCGCTTGGGAAACCACTCCGCGACGGTCTTGATGCAGGCCGGAAAATTGGCCGCTTCTCCCAGGCCCAGGAAGAACATGGCGATGGTCAGGGTAAGAACCGTGCTGGCCAGCCCCGGCCCCATGGCGGCAATGCTCCACAGAACAATCGCGATGGCAAATGCTTTGCGGATACCGAGCTGGTCGGTCAGCTTGCCGGCGATCAGAAATCCGATGGCATAGGCCAACTGGAACGCGCCGGCCATGTACCCGTACTCCACCGTAGTGAAGCCGATCAAGCGTTCCATGTCGCGCTCAATGAAGCCGAGAATGCCGCGATCCACGTAGGCGATTACCGTGGCCAGGAACAGCATTGCACAGATGACCCAGCGAAACTGCGAGGTCGCCGGGCGGGCAACAAGGGCGTCCATGAGAGCTTTGATTATAGCCCGTGGCGAAACGGCTCCGCGCTACAATCGTGATTTCAAAGGGGCGGCTTCGCAATGAATCTGGCGGCCAGGAACGGCAGCATTTCCCGCTCGATCGCGGAACAAATGGAGCGATCCAGCTGGATCCGCCGCATGTTCGAAATCGGCATCCAGCTTCGCCGCGAGCGCGGCGCCGAAAACGTCTTCGATTTCTCGCTGGGAAACCCCGAAGTGGAGCCGCCCGCGGCGGTTCTGGATGCCCTGCGGCAGGTGGTCGCCGAGGTGCGG
>CAZARO010000978.1:0-2935 GCA_964487165.1 uncultured Solibacteraceae bacterium
CCTCGCGACGACGCCCTTGCGCTTCGCTAACCCTTCACCTCCATCAGGTTGGGTAAAGGACTTTCACCTCCAAACTGCCGAACACGCTCGGCCATTCATGGCATGCAGTTAGCCAGTTCTGTGGGGCAGGCAATCGTGCCTGCAGGCCGGCTTTAGCCGGCACACCGAGGCGAAAGCCTCGCTCAGTGCAGCACCAGCTTCTGCACTCGCAGATTGCCGATCTCGCCGACCAGGAGCGTGTTTTCAGCGGGGCAGTCGATAGCGTTTACCGTCCCGAATTCCTTCAGTAACTTGCCCGCCTTGCCAAACTTACCGACGATGGTTCCGTCCAAGTGCATTTTGTAGATCTCGCCGTCGCGGTCGATGTCGTTTTCCGGATTGGAATTCGACACGTAGAGCACTGGATTCGGCCCCTTGGTCAGGCACAGCGCCTGCGCATTGCCCACGTTCGGGAAGGCCGTTTTATAGTTGCCGTCGTTGTCGAAGATCTGGACGCGGCGGTTGCCCCCGTCCGCGGCGTAGACATTGCCCTGCGCGTCGATGGCGATGCTCAGCACGTTGGCGAACTCGCCCTGGCCAGTTCCCTTCTTGCCCCAGGACTTCACGAATTTTCCAGTCTTGTCGAACTTCGCGATGCGGGCGTTGCCGGCTCCGTCGGCGACGAATATATTCCCGGCCGCGTCCCAGGCCACGTCGGTGGGACGGTCGAACAGGTCGGTCGGCTGTCCGGGGCCGCCGCCCCTGCCCGGCGTCTCGCGTGCCGGGACGTTCACGTTTTCCGCTTTGCGCCCGAGCAGCATCGCCACCCGGCCCTGCGGATCGAACTCCATTACCATGTTGGACATCTGGTCCACCGCCCAGATGTTGTCGCGGGCATCCACGCGGACCTGCGCGGCGAACATGAAGCCATACGAATCTTTGCCGATCTCGCGCACGTATTTGCCGGTGCGGTCGAACTGCAACAGGCGCGAGCCGCCATGCGCGAAGGGACGCGACGTGCCGATCGTGATGGTGGGATGGCCGGTGCGCGTGTAGACGAAAATATCGCCGCGCGAATTGGTGGCCACGCCGCCTACTTCACCGAGATAGATGTCGGCGGGAAGCTGGAGAGCGTTGGGGATGGAATCGAAGCGGATCTCCGGCGCTTGCTGGGCGCCGGCCGGAGCGGCGGCGATCAGGGCCGCGGTCAACAGAGCTGGCATGGAATGTTTCATGGCGGTTCTCCGTATGCTCCCTAATGCGCGCCCGCGGATTTCGCCGCGGTGGTCTGTAGCACGAGCTTCTGCACCCGCCAGGACTCGATTTCGCCCGCAATCACCTCGTTCGGATTGCGGCAATCGATCATGTGCGCCACCTGAAATCCGGGCACCAGTTTGCCGGCGTGACCGAATTTGCCGAGCACGGTTCCGTCCAGTTCGGCTTTGTAAATCTCGCCGGTATCGGCCCAGGTTCCCGGCATGTTGCCGTTAGGATTGGAATTCGACAGGAACGCGTATTGGTGCGGGCCGGCGGAAATGCATACCGTCCACGCCGTGCCCAGGTTGGAAATCTCGCGCATGGGCTTCAGATTGTTGTCGAGCACCTGGTAGCGATTGTTGGCGCGGTCGGCCACCCAGACATTGCCCTGTCCATCCACCTGCAGAGCGTGCGGCAGGTTGAATTCTCCCGGAGCGCTGCCCGCTTTTTCGCTGCCCGCCTGCGCCAGGAAGCGCCCGTCCTTGTCATATTTGACGACGCGATTGTTGCAGTAGCCATCGGCCACGAAGATGTTGCCCTGCGGATCCCAGCCCACGTCCGTCGGCCGGCAGAAAATATATTTCTGCGCGGGGGCGTTCGGGCCGGCGGGATAAGCCTGCGCGCCCACCACTGCCGGCGGCCTCCGCCCGAGTACCATCAGCACCTTTCCCTCCGGGCTGAACTTGGTGACCATATTGGTGCCTTCGTCCACTGTCCAGATGTTATCGTCCTTATCGACGCGCACCGAATGGGCAAACTCGAAGCCGTAATAGCCGCTGCCGATCTCCCTCAAGAAGTTGCCGGCCTGGTCGAATTCAAACAGGCGCGTAGTGGCGCTGCGGTGATAGACAAACACATGGCCCTTGGAGTTGGTGGCCACCGCGACCGCTTCCCCGAGATATTCCCCCGGCTTGAGTTTCAAAAAGTTGGGCGCCGACGTGAATGGGATGTCGGGCACATTCTCGATGGTGGCTTTGCGCTGGGCAAACCCGGGCGCGGCGGCGAGCACTGCCAGAGCGACTGACGTGGTCAGCATCGGTTTGGTACGCATACCAGATCAGTTTACACGCGCTTAACGCCGCCAGGGGACGCGGGAATAAGAGGCCGCGGTGTCTGAATATTCACCTATTACTGCCGTATACTTTGTATAGGAGGCGCTATGTTACACCGCGCCGTCGCCATTCTTACCGTACTCGCCGTCTCCACGGGAGTTGCCCAGAAGAATCAGCCGCCCGGCGATCCTCAGATTGTCTTACGTTCCACCGCCCAGGAAGTCCTGCTCGACTTCATTGCGCGGGACAAACACCAGAAGCTGGTTACCGACCTTCGTCCCGAAGATATCGAAATCCTGGAGGACGGAGTTCCGCAGAAGCTTCGGAGCTTCCAGTATCGAAATGGGCATGAAGAGCCCGCCCAGAAGAATGCGGCCTCGCTGCCGCGTGCGGCGGGCAGCGCACAGCGATACGAAGCGCTGGGTCAGATCAACGTGGTGTCTTTGGTTTTCGAAGGATTGGGCGCGGATACCAGGAGGCAGGCGACCCAAGCCGCCAAGGACTTTCTGGCGAATGAGGCCGGCCCGGACACTTACATCGGCGTATTTATTCTCGACCATCGCCTGGCGCTGTTGCAGCAGTACACCAACGATCTCAGCCTGCTGAACCGGGCGGTCGATCGCGCGGCAACCGGGGCCTACCAGGAG
>CAZARO010000979.1:0-2935 GCA_964487165.1 uncultured Solibacteraceae bacterium
CGCCATGCGGGCGGCCACCAACATGTCCGACGCCCTCATCTCCGCCGCCGGCTCTCTGGCCGGCCGCGTGGTTCAGATTTGCGTCATGGAGCCGCGCTTCATCGGCGGCAGCATGGGCTCGGTGGTCGGCGAGAAAATCGCCCGCGCCATCGACCGGTCTTTGGCGCAGCGCAATCCCCTGATCATCGTTTCCGCTTCCGGCGGCGCGCGCATGCAGGAGGGCGCCGTGAGCCTGATGCAGATGGCCAAAATCTCCGCCGGACTCATGAAGCTCGACGAGGCGCGCCTGCCCTACATCAGCGTGCTCACCGACCCCACCACCGGCGGCGTCACCGCCAGCTACGCCATGTTGGGCGATCTCAACATCGCCGAGCCGGGCGCGCTGATCGGCTTCGCCGGCCCGCGCGTGATCGAGCAAACCATCCGCCAGAAACTGCCCGAGGGCTTCCAGCGCAGCGAGTTTCTGCTCAAGCACGGGATGCTGGACGACGTGGTGGCGCGGCCGGAATTGAAGCCCTACATCGCCCGCGCTCTGAAGTTTCTGGCGGCATGAACTACCCCGATTCAGTCCACTTTCTGTACGCGCTGGGCAACGAAATCAAGACCGCCAAGTTCGGCCTGGAGCGCATCCGCACCCTGCTCGACGCTCTCGGGCGGCCGCAGGACCGGCTCCATTTCATTCACGTGGCTGGCACCAATGGTAAAGGCTCGGTCAGCGCCCTGCTGGAATCGGCCCTGCGTGCCGCCGGCCGCCGCACCGGCCTCTTCACTTCGCCCCACCTCGCCGAACCCACCGAACGAATCCGCATCTCCGGCGTACCGCTCTCGGCCGAACGCTTCGCCGCCGCCTTCAATCGCATTCACGCCGCCGTGGAGACGCTCATCGCGCAAGGCGCCATCGACATGCACACCACTTACTTCGAGACCGTCACCGCCATGGCGTTGGCGGTGTTCGAAGAAGAGCGCGTGGACGTGGTGGTGCTCGAAGTGGGGCTCGGCGGCCGCCTGGACGCCACCAACGTAGTGATGCCCGATTTGGCGGTGATTACGCCCGTGGATTTCGACCACGAAGCGTTCCTGGGCACGAGCCTGGAATCCATCGCGCGGGAAAAAGCCGGCATCCTCAAGCCCGGCGTGCCGGCGGTATTCGCGCGGCAAAGACCCGAGGCAGCGCGCGTGCTGGAGGCGCGGCTGGTGGACGCGCGTTGGACCGAGCACTGGCCGGTGAGCGATCTCGAACTCGACGCCCGCGGCAGCCGCTTCCGGCTGGACCATTCCCTGACGGGGTGCAATGTGTTTCAGAGCCGCGACCGTCTGGGAGCGGTTGCGCCGCTGCACATCCATTGTCCACTCGCCGGCGAGCATCAGGTGGAGAACGCGGTCACCGCGGCGGTAGCGCTGCTGCGCCTGGGCATACCGAATTCCGCCATCGAGAGCGGAATCGCCGGCGCGCGCTGGCCCGGCCGCCTGGAGCGCGTCTCCGAGAGCCCCGAAATCATTCTCGATGGGGCCCACAATCCCGCCGGCGCGCGTGCCCTGGCGGCGTACATCCAGCGCTTTTATCCCGGCCGCAGCGTACGCCTGATCTACGGCGCCATGCGCGACAAGGCCGTCGCGGAGATCGGCGGCATCCTGTTCCCGCTCGCCAGCCAGGTGATCGTCACCGCCCCGCGGCAGGCGCGCGCACTGGCGCCGGAAACCATGCGCCAGATTTCCGACCACGCCAACTTGTCGATCGCGCCCGATATCGAAGGCGCACTGGCAATGGTCGCCGACGCCGCCCGCGACGATGTCATCTTCGTCACCGGCTCGCTCTTCCTGGTGGCCGAGGCACGCACGCTGCTGGCTGTCGATCGCTGACCGCTGACTCATCGTGGCAATATAAGCGTCTCGGAATCCGATACGTGCCGCGATGCCACGATTTTATAGCACGGCGGAAGAGTTGGCCCCTTTCCACAGGCCTCGCAGCGTCGGGCGACTGACAAAAACCGCGAATATGAAGGTCAAGCAAGAGCTTCTGGGTGTATCGTATATAGGAGTAATCGATCTGAAATAAAGAAATCGATTAAATAGTACCGATAATACTAGAAACCGCCGGGCGAGACCTTACTTGGCCCGAAGAGATCCAACCCGTGCTCATTTGGAGACTTGCGATGTTGATGCGAACGATATGGTCGTTCAGTGGCTCGACCGAGGAATCCAAAACAACGCTGAGGTTCAAGCGCAATACCCTCGCTTCTGGCGTAATCCTGCCCTTGCTCTTTCTTGCCGTCGGCATCGCACAGGCCCAGAATCTTCCAGCGCCCTCGATATCGAGTCCGTCCAATGGTGCCACCGGCGTAGCCGTGCCACCCACCCTGAGTTGGTCGGCAGTAACGGGGGCGACCTCAGGGTACCGCGTTTTGATCGCTACCAGCGCCTCGGCGCTGCCCACCGAGCCAACCGCCAGCACGTGCAGTTGGGTCGCTAACGATACGCCCACCGTGACCTCCGACATCCCTTCTGGATTGCAGCCCAGTACCACCTACTACTGGGAGGTGCACGGACGCAGTCCCACTCAGTACGGCACCTGGTCGAGCATCTATAGCTTCACCACCCAGAGCTCCTTATTGTCGGCGCCCTCGCTCTCCAGCCCGGCCAACGGAGCCACCGGTGTGGCCGTGCCACCGACGCTGACCTGGTCGGCGGTCACAGGGGCGACCTCGGGGTACCGCGTTCTCATCGCTACCAGCGCCGCGGCACTGCCCACCAGCCCGAGCGCGAGCACCTGCAGTTGCGTCGTCGACGATACGCCGACCGGGGTTTCCGACACTCCCGCGGGGTTGCAGCCCAACACTACCTATTATTGGGAAGTTCACGGGCGCAGTTCCGCCGACTATGGCACGTGGTCGAGCATCTATAGCTTCACCACCCAGGCGACCTTATTGTCGGCGCC
>CAZARO010000980.1:0-2932 GCA_964487165.1 uncultured Solibacteraceae bacterium
TGCACGCGCAGGAATTGCGGCTTGGGCTTGGGACCGGATGCCGCACCATTGGCGGCGCCGGAATCGGCCGGTCCTTTTTCCATGGCGGCTAGCAGACGGTCGGCCTCATCGGCGGTGATCTTTCCCGTGGCCAGCATCTCCAGAATTTTGCGGCGATTCTCGTTCATGATTACGGCTCCTCAGGAAATGTGAACCAGCAGCGAGCGCTCCCGCTCGGCGATTTCTACGTGCGTACCGCGCAACGCGGTGAGCACATGCCACAACAGGCGTCCCGCGTGGAACGGGTCGATCCCCGCCACCAGGCAGCCGACAAACACCACCGGCGCCAACACCAGCAGGGGCGCCAGCAGCACCAGCAGCAGAACGAACGGCACGCCCACAAAGTAGCGCTTCCTTTTATCGCTTTGGCTGACTTCGCTGAAATCGATCATCCGGATTTCTCCAGTTCCTGGATGGCATCCTGCGCGGTAATCTCCCCACGCTGCAGGCGGTCCAGGATTTCCGTCCGCGATGGCGTGGGGTTGCTCTCCACGAATGGCAGACTGTTGGCGATGCGCGTCAAACGCGATTTGATGGTGGGATAGCTGACCCCGAAGACCTGCTCCATCTCCTTGATGGAGCCGTGTGAGCGGACGAACGCCGTGATGAAAACCTGGTCTTCCATGCTCAAGCGGGCCAACTGCGGCAGTTCGAAACTGCCTTCGACCACGATATCTTTCCCGACCAGGCGGACGCGCTCCACCACCAACGGCTGCCCCTGCGTCAATTGGGTCAGTTCCTGCCAGCCGGAGGGCTTCGGCTCCCGGCTTTCAATCGCCATAATTCACTTGTACATCAATTTTATTGAGATTTCAAGAGGAATTTATTGATATTCTGAATTTTATTGTTGCGACGGGCAGCCGTCAGACTTTTGGGCGCGCCATTGAAAAGCGATCGGTGGTGCGCACATACTCGGTCCCGCCCATGCGCCCGATGGGCCGCAACTTATCGGGATCCACCGCGCCATGGTCGATCACGCTGTCGTCCACGTGAAAGCGAAGTACTTCGCCCATGACGAGACTCCCTCCGCCGGGCTCGGTACTTATAGTAACTACCTGTAACAATCGGCACTCCATCTGCACGCGCGCTTCCTTTACTCGCGGAGGCTTTACTAAGTCGCTCGGAATCGGAGTAAGTCCCGACACATCGAACTCGCTCACGTCCGCAGGATAATCGCCCGAGCACGCCACCATCTGCACGACGAAATCCTCGGAGACCACATTCAACACGAATTCGCCGGTAGCTTCCACGTTGCGCAGGGTATCTTTCTTGGAGCCATCGCGCGCACGGATGGAGTTACAGAAGCAAATCACCGGCGGCCTGGGGCACACCGCGGTGAAGAAACTGAAGGGTGCGAGGTTAGCGACGCCATCCAGGCTGATAGTGGATACAAACGCGATGGGGCGAGGCAGAATCACCCCCACGAGCAGCTTCTCTAAGTCGTGAATACTACTCCCGGCTGGGTCTACAATCACTTACTCTTTCTCCTTCCAACTGGCCCAATATTCCGGCCACTCCACCTGTTCTCCCGCCGGCAGCACGTGGATGGGATTAAGGCCGTCGAGCATCACGGCGTACTCATCGGTGTGCGTCTTCTTGCCCTGGTTGGCCAGCGCCTTGGGGTGCGGACCGTGATGGATGCCGCGCGGATGCAGCGTGGCGTAACCCGGCTTGATGTTGTCCTTACTGAAGAAATCGCCATCGTGATAGAAGATGAATTCGTCGTAATCGGTATTGCGGTGGAAGAACGGCACCTTCAGGGCGGCTTCGTCCTGTTCCAGCGGGCGCGGCAGAAAGCTGCAGACGACCGCTCCTTCCGTAACGAACGTGCTGTGCGCGCTGGGCGGCAGGTGTGCACGATGGCTCATAATCGGCCGGATGTCGCGCATGTTAAGCTTCCACACCGTCAGGTCGCCCTTCCAACCCACCACATCGAGCGGATTGAACGGGTAGAAGACCTTGGAGATCTCGTCGTCAACCTTAATGCGCACTTCCCACTCGCGGGCTTCTTCCAGCGGGCCGTCGAGGTGTGCGTCCGGTTCCGGCACCGTCACCACGCCGGGGTCGTAGAGCGCGTGATGCCCGATGAGACCTTTGTCCGGCGGTTCGAACTCAGTGCGCGATTGGATGATCAGGAAGAAATTGTCCTCGGTTTCCGGCACGATCCGGTAAGTCACGGCGCGCGGGACCACTAAGTAGTCGCCCGGTTCGAAGGGCAAAGGCCCGAAGTCGGTCTCAATGGTGCCGGCGCCGCGATGCACGAAGATCAGTTCGTCGCCATCGGCATTGCGGTAGTAAAACGGCATGGGCCGCGAGCGGCGCGAGCAGTACAGCGTGACATCGTGGTTGCCGAGAAACGCCACCGGCATGCCTTGCGGATCGCCGCAATCGGAAGGTGTGAGCCGATTGAGGTCGAACAGGTGCGGACGAAGCTTCCCCTCGAAGCGGGTCCAGCCGGTGGGCGGATGCGCGTGGTACAGGTGCGCGCTCTTGCCGTAGAAACCTTTTCGGCCGTGCTCCTCCTCGAACGTGCCAGGCGGAATGCCGACGTGCGCCTGCGGTGCGAACTTGCCCCTCTTCAATGGATACATACGCCCTCCTTAACCAGCATACTTCCGAGCCTCATACCAGGGGAGTGCGGTGCGTGCCGATTCGTTCGATTTCCAATTCGACCACGTCGCCACGCCGGACCTGGGCTGCGCGCCCGGGAGAGCCGTTTCCAGGACCGATGCGGAATTTGGCCGACTACCTCACTTTGCGCGGAGGGCGAACGCCGTGTTACGATTTGAAGGTCCGAGTGACATTGCGGGGACGTAGTTCAGTTGGTTAGAACGCCGGCCTGTCACGTCGGAGGTCGCGGGTTCGAGCCCCGTCGTCCCCGCCATCTAACCTA
>CAZARO010000981.1:0-2931 GCA_964487165.1 uncultured Solibacteraceae bacterium
GCTTCAAAGCGCCCGATGTCAGCATCCTCAAGCAGGCCTATCACTTGCTGTACAAGTCGAACCTCAAACTCGAGGAGGCGCTGGGCAAAATCGAAAGCCAGATCCCCACCGCCGAAACGCTGCAACTGATAGCTTTCGTACGCCGCAGCCAGCGCGGAATCTGCCGCGAGTGAGACTGCACGGAGGCCGGCGTGGCGCAATCGGTTTGAATTCCGATCCAGATATCTTTTATACTGGAGATTCGGTCGCAGTTCGAGCACACTGTCTAGAGTCTCGCACCGAGACGAGTCGGGTCCCGGCTCGTAGGGGTCCAGGCAAATTTCCTTTGGGAGGAATTCATTAAATGGTATCAATGACGGACTCGCTCCGTGTCGAGCGGCGCCCCGTACGCACGCAAACGGCGTCGCTCCTGCGCGTGCTATACACCGTTCTCGTCTCCTTTTTCCTGGCGGCGCCGCTGCTGGCGCAATCCGGGGAAAATACCAGCGAAGCGAACCTCAAACTGCCCGATCTCGGATCGGCGACGTTTTTGGGCGGCATTAAAGGCAGCACGCTGCTTATGGCCGGCCTCGCGGTGAGCGCCCTTGGGCTTATCTTCGGCCTGATTATCTTCAACCGTCTCAAGAACATGGCGGTTCATTCGTCGATGCGGGAAGTCTCCGAGCTGATCTACGAAACCTGCAAGACCTACCTCGCCACCCAGGGTAAATTCCTGATGCTGCTGGAATGCTTTATCGCGGTGATTATCGTCTTTTACTTCGGATTCCTGAAAGGCGAGGCGTTCTTCAATGTCGTCATCATTCTGCTGTTCAGTGTGATCGGCATTACCGGCAGCTTCGGCGTAGCGGCGTTCGGCATGCGCGTCAATACCTTCGCCAATTCCCGCACCGCCTTCGCCTCACTCAAAGGCAAGGCGTTTCCCTGCTATAACATCCCACTGCAGGCCGGCATGAGCATCGGAATGCTGCTGGTTTCCGTCGAACTGCTCATCATGCTGTTCATCCTGCTGTTCATTCCGCGCGGCCTGGCCGGCTCCTGCTTCATCGGCTTCGCCATCGGGGAATCGCTGGGCGCGGCGGCATTGCGCGTGGCCGGCGGCATCTTCACCAAGATCGCCGATATCGGATCCGACCTGATGAAGATCGTCTTCAAGATCAAGGAAGACGACGCCCGTAACCCCGGCGTGATCGCCGATTGCACCGGCGACAATGCCGGCGACTCGGTAGGCCCCTCGGCCGACGGTTTCGAAACCTACGGCGTCACCGGCGTGGCCCTGATCATCTTCATCCTGATGGCGGTTCACGATCCGCTGGTGCAGGTGCAGTTGCTGGTATGGATCTTCTCCATGCGCGTGATGATGGTCATCTCCTCCGGCATCGGTTATTTCGTCAACGGCATGGTCGCCAAGGCACGCTTCGGCGAAGCGGCGAAGTTCAACTTCGAGACGCCGCTCACCACCCTGGTATGGCTGACGTCGATCCTTTCGATTGTCCTCACTTACGTCGTTAGCTACTTCATGATTCCCACCCTGGGCGGCGACGATTCCGTGTGGTGGAAACTGGCCACGGTGATCAGTTGTGGCACCCTGGCAGGCGCGCTCATTCCCGAATTCGTCAAAGTCTTCACCTCCACCAACTCCCGGCACGTGCGCGAGATCGTGACCAGTTCGCGCGAAGGCGGCGCCTCGCTGAATATCCTATCGGGTTTTGTGGCCGGCAACTTTAGCGGTTATTGGCTGGGCATGACCATGCTGGCCCTGATGAGCGTGGGATACCTGGTGAGCACCACGTTCCCCATCACCATGATGCTGGCGCCGGCGGTCTTCGCCTTCGGCCTGGTGGCCTTCGGATTCCTGGGCATGGGCCCGGTGACCATCGCGGTGGATAGCTACGGCCCGGTCACCGACAACGCGCAATCGGTGTACGAGCTTTCCACCATCGAAACACTGCCCGGAATCAAGGAAGAGATCAAGCGGGACTTCGGCTTCACTCCGGACTTCGATAAAGCCAAGGAGAACCTGGAGGAGAACGATGGCGCCGGCAACACCTTCAAGGCCACGTCGAAGCCGGTGCTCATCGGCACCGCCGTGGTAGGCGCCACTTGCATGATCTTCTCCACCATCCTGGCGCTGACTAAGGGGCTGACTACCGACCTGGATAAGCTCTCCCTGCTGCACGCGCCATTCCTGCTGGGCATTATCGCCGGCGGGGCGGTGATCTACTGGTTCACGGGAGCCAGCGCCCAGGCCGTCACCACCGGCGCTTACCGCGCGGTGGAATTCATCAAGAAGAACATCAAACTGGAAAGCGCGGAGAAGGCGTCCGTGGCCGATTCCAAAAAGGTGGTGGCCATCTGCACCAAGTATGCCCAGAAGGGCATGTTGAATATCTTCCTGGTGGTCTTCTTCTCGGCCCTCTCGTTTGCTTTCCTGGAGCCCTTCTTCTTCGTGGGCTACCTGATCTCCATCGCGCTGTTCGGCCTGTACCAGGCGCTCTTCATGGCCAACGCGGGCGGCGCCTGGGACAACGCCAAGAAGGTGGTGGAAACGGAACTGCGCGCCAAAGGCACGCCGCTGCACGACGCTTGCGTAGTGGGCGATACGGTGGGCGATCCGTTCAAGGACACCTCCTCCGTGGCGCTCAATCCCATCATCAAGTTCACCACGCTGTTCGGCATTCTGGCGGTATCGCTGGCGGTGGATTTGGCAAAGACGCAGGGCACCGTCCTGACGACGGCGCTATCCGCGGTGTTCTTCCTGATCTCGCTGGTTTTCGTGTACCGCAGCTTCTACGGTATGCGCATCGAATCGAAAGACTAGCGGGCTCTTAAGAGGTGGTTTAATTAGCCGCAGATGAACGCGGATTAACGCCGATAAGTGGGGTGAACCCCTTCGGTGAGACACGGGGACAAAGACGCAGTTACCGTTCGATG
>CAZARO010000982.1:0-2925 GCA_964487165.1 uncultured Solibacteraceae bacterium
TAAACCGGAATGCCGACGGCGACCTTCTCACCGGTGGCGTCTGGGGCGGAGGCCAGGCCTATATCCTCAGCTCTCCCTACAGCCTGACGTATGCGCAACGCAATTGGGAAGATATCAGGGCCCTGGCACCTAAGGCAATGTTCATCGACACTGTGACTGCCATGCAGATCTACCAATCTTTCGAACCCGGCGCAGAGGTGACCAAGGCCCAGGACCTGGCCGCCAAAACCCAACTGCTTGCTTTCTACAAGAAGCAGGGAGTATTGCTGGGAAGCGAGGAATCCGCCGACTTCGGCGTACCTTACGTCGACTGGTTCGAGAATCGTGACCAAAGGGTTCAGGGACGGTCGATCCCGCTGTGGCCTCTGGTCTTCCACGACGCGGTATTCGGGACGCGCTACGGGGGCGTGACTCGGGAAGGAGCCTATCCGGGCTGGCTTGAAGACATGCTCTGGGGCTATCTCCCGCATTTCCGCATCAACAGCCCCGACTGGAATCAGGATGAGTTGTTCCGGTCTTTGGACCACGTGGACCAGTGGAACGAAAGGATCGGAACCGCCGAAATGACAAGTCACAAGTTTCTAACCAGCGACTATACCGTCGAACAGACAGCCTTCTCCACCGGCGACTCGATCATTTGCAACTTTGGCGACAAGCCATACGACCATAACGGAAAGTTGGTGAAGCCGAAAAGCTATCTAATTCTGAACTGACACCTCTTGGGCCGCCGAATCCTGGAGTCCTTGAGTCCGGGACGTGAATCCGGTTCGCAGACGCACAGCGCAAGAAATTGGAGGAGTACGGATATATGGCTATATGCCTGGGAATGCAATTTCAATGAAAATGAAAACATTTATTGCGGTTCTAACGTTACTACTGTGTGGCTCGGCCATCGGCGGCGCCGAAGTCCGTCTGCCGGGCCTCATCTCCAGCCACATGGTCCTACAGCGCGGCGCGCCGGTCCGCATTTGGGGCTGGGCGGAGCCTAATGAGTCTGTCACCGTGACGTTCGCCGGGCAGAGCGTCTCCCGGCACGCCGAAGTGAACGGCCATTGGGAAGTGTTTCTCAAGCCGATGGAGCGGGGCGGGCCCGCGGTGCTGACCGTAACGGGAAGCAACAAGCTCACGCTCGAAGACGTGGTAGTAGGCGAGGTGTGGGTAGCTTCGGGCCAGTCGAACCTGGAGTTCCGGTTGCGCCAGGCGGATCACGCGGAGCACGCCATCGACCAGGCGAATCTGCCCCGGCTGCGCCTGTTCAACGTGCCGCATGTCATCGCCGAGGACAAGCCGATGGAAGACGCGCCGGGAACATGGGCCTCCGCCACGCCGGAGACGGCCGGGAATTGGCCGGCGGTGGCCTTCTACTTCGGGCGCGATATCCTGCGAACGCAGAACGTTCCCGTAGGGCTTATCAACGCCAGCTACAGCGGCACACCCGCTCAGGCATGGACGAGCCACGGCGCGCTCGCCGGCGACCCCAGTTTGAAATGGGTCTTTGACCGGTGGAACGAAGCGCTGGAACGCTATTCGCCCGCCATGGATAAGTACGAGAAGGAGTGGGAGGATTACCAGGAGCGCGCCGCGGAACTGCGCGCCAAGGGTATGCCGGCGCCGGATAGGCCCTGGCCGCCGATCGGCCAGGGCCACTCTAACACCCCTTCCGTTTTGTTTAACGGCATGATCGCGCCCATCACCCCATTCACCATCCGCGGTGTCATCTAGTATCAGGGTGAGCAGAATGGCAACGCGGACACTTTCGCCTATCGCACGCTCTTCCGAACGATGATCGAAGACTGGCGGGCTGCTTGGGGCATCGGGCCATTCCCGTTCTATTTCGTTCAACTGCCGGCGTGCCAGGCGGGCGGGCTGTGGCCTCTCCTGCGGGAGTCGCAGGCGGAGGCTCTCTCTCTGCGGAACACCGGGATGGCAGTGACCATCGATCTGGGAGACGCCAATAACCCGCGGAATGTCCATCCGACAAACAAACAACCGGTCGGCGAGCGCCTGGCGCTGATCGCACGCGCGCGGACGTATGGTGAACGGATAGTTGACTCCGGGCCTGTGGTCCGGCAAGTGGCGAACGAAGGCGAACGGCTGCGCGTATGGTTCGAGCAGACGGGCAGCGGCATAGAAGCGCGGAGCGGCGGCGCTTTAACCGGGTTTGCTCTGGCCGGCAAGGATGGGAGGTTTGTCGCGGCGCAGGCGGTGATCGACGGTGACACTGTGGTTGTTTCGACTCCCGCCGTTGGGCACCCCCTATTCGTTCGTTATGCGTGGGCGGACTATCCGGCGGCCAACCTGACGAACCATGAAGGATTGCCGGCTGCGCCTTTTCGAAGCGACCGGTAGCCCCGCGGATGGAGAATTAGGATTAGGGGAGTTTGAATGGGACCCAAATGGAAATACGATGTGGCTTATGGCAACCCGCGTACCGATCCTGACTGCCACTCTGCTTTGCGCCGCCGCCGCGCTAGCAGCCGACGCGGTTTTCCGTCCCGGCCAGCTCTGGCCAGACAACAACGGAGTTCACATCAATGCCCACGCGGGAGGCATGCTCTATCACGAGGGGGTCTACTACTGGTTCGGCGAGTCGCGCGACCGGGGCACGCGCGGCGTTTCCTGTTACTCCTCCAAGGATCTTTTCAATTGGAAGGACGAAGGACTGGCGTTGGCCGTGCAGGCAGACAACCCCACCAGCGTGATCTCGCGCGGCAACGTGATCGAGCGGCCCAAGGTGATTTACAATCGCAGAACCCGCAAGTTTGTGATGTGGTTCCACACCGAACTGCGTGGAAGAAGCTACGACGCGGCTCAGACCACCGTGGCCCAAAGCGACGAGGCAACCGGCCCGTACGCGGTGGTTCGTTCGCTTCGGCCCGACGCCGGAACGTGGCCGCTCAATATGCCCGCGGGCCAGAGAGAAGG
>CAZARO010000983.1:0-2909 GCA_964487165.1 uncultured Solibacteraceae bacterium
ACACGGAAAACTGGATAGGCGCGCGCTTCTGGAGCAGCAGCATGGCTTCCAGCAGCGTGGCCGAATCCTTCCCGCCGGAGAGCGCCACGGCCACCCGGTCGCCGTCGCGCACCATCTTGAAGCGGTGCACGGCCTCGCCCACCTTACGCAGCAGTGCTTTTTCGAGTTCCACTGATTCGATTATAGGGTGTTGGGCCAGCGGCGTGTGGTACCATCAAGTCATACTTAGTTTTACTCGTACATCTACTGTTATCTATATGCGAACCACACAGACGATGACCGTATCCCTGCCGCCGGAGATGCTGACACGTTTTGAAACCGTCCGCAAGGCGGAAAGCCGCACTCGCTCGGAGTTGGTGCGGGAGGCCCTGCGAACCTACTTCGAAGCGAGGTATCCCGCCGTTCGGCCCACCGACGCGGAACTCGCGGCCCTTCGCCGCGGACGGGCAGCCTTGCGACGGGGGGACTACGTGCCTTTGAAGGAACTACTCCATGAACTGGAACCTGCTGGTCACCGGACCCGCACGAAAGCAACTGGAAAGACTACCCCCAAGAGACCGTGACCGGATCAGCCTTGCCCTTCTCTCAATGCAGAACGAACCACACGGCGGCGACTTGAGGCTCCTCACCGCCCAGCCAACCGCGTGGAGAAGGCGGGTTGGCAACTATCGAATTCTTTTTGATATCGACGATGCACGGCGATTGATGGTTGTGCACGCCGTTGCGCGTCGCACTTCCACAACATATTAACTACCGACTCCATGCCCGCGCCCGCCCGCATTGCCGCTTACGATATCCTGCGCCGCGTCGACGCCGGCGGCTATGCCTCGGATCTTCTTCTCGAACGCACGGCGGCGCTCGATTCGCGCGACGCGGGGCTGGCTTCCGAAATCGTTTTTGGCGTGCTGCGTTACCGCTCGCAGCTCGATTATCTGATCGAGCTTTATTCCAGCCGCCGCAAGCTCGACGCCGAGGTGCGCGACGCGCTGCGCATGGGCATCTACCAGCTCCGCTACCTGGAGCGCATTCCGGCGCACGCGGCGGTTGCGGACGCGGTGGATCTGGTCAAGCGCGCGCACAAGCGCTCGGCCGCCGGTTTCGTGAACGCCATGTTGCGGAGGGTGGACCGCGACCCTGTCGCGTGGCCCACGCGCGAAGTGGAGCTCTCCTGTCCCGAGTGGCTGCTGGCGCGCTGGGAAGCCAATTACGGCGCGGAAGCCGCCGAGGGAATCGCCCGCGCCGCCTTGCGCGAGCCGGAGAAGTTCGTTCGCGAAGGCGCCGCCGGGCCACGGATTCAGGACATCGGCGCGCAATCTATCGTGCCCCTGCTGCGCCTCGAACCGGGCCAGCGCTTTCTCGATCTATGCGCGGCCCCGGGCAATAAGACCGCGCAGGCGCTCGAAGCCGGGGTCCGCGGCATTGCTTGCGACCGCCGCTTCGACCGGCTCACGCAGCTCAAAGGGCTGGGGTTGCCGCTGGTGCTTCTTGACGGCACGCAGCCGCTCCCGTTCGGGCGCTCGTTCGACCGGATTCTGGTGGACGCGCCCTGCTCCGGCACGGGCACCCTCGGCCGCAATCCGGAGATCAAATGGCGCCTGACCCCGGCCGATCTGGAAGATTTGCCTCGACGCCAGGCCGCTCTGCTGGCCAATGCCCGCGCGGCCCTCGCCCCCGGCGGCCTGCTGGTCTATTCCACCTGTTCGCTGGAGCCGGAAGAAAATCAGTCTGTGGCGGCCACCGCGCCCGCCGCGGTGGTTTCCGACGCCGCGCTGCGTCTTCCGGGCCGCGACGCGGGGGACGGTTTCTACGCCGCTGTGATAAAATCGGAAGAGCCCGCAAATGGTTGAAATTGTTCCCTCAATCCTGTCGGCGGACTTCGCCCGCCTGGCCGGCGACATCGCCTCGGTCGAACGCGGCGGAGCCTCCATGCTGCACCTGGATGTCATGGACGGCCGCTTCGTCCCCAACATCACCATCGGCCTGCCGGTGGTGGAATCCATCCGCAAGGCGACGCGCCTGCACCTGGACGTTCACCTGATGATTGAGGAGCCGGAGCGCTTTGTGGAACGCTTCGTTCAGGCGGGGGCCAATTCCGTCTCCGTGCACTATGAAGCGTGCCGGCATTTGGATGGCGCTCTGGGCATGATCCGCAAGGCCGGCGCGATGGCCGGCGTGGTCCTGAATCCGGCCACTCCGGTATCCGTTTTGGAAGACGTTTTGGATGTGGCCGATTACGTGCTGCTGATGAGCGTCAACCCCGGCTTCGGCGGACAAGCGCTGATCCCGTACGTGCTCGATAAGGTCCGCAAGCTGGCCGCGATGCGGAAAGAGAAGCGGTTGGCGTTGCCTATTGAAATCGATGGCGGCGTTCACCGGGAGAATTTGGCCGAAGTGGTCCGCGCGGGGTGTGATTGGATCGTCACAGGGTCGGCTGTGTTTCACAGCCCGGATCCGCAGGCCGCGGTGCGTGAGTTTCGGGAAATCGCCGCCGGCGCCAACGCGGTGCGCTGTTAGAGTATTTGGGGTAAAGGAAGTCACCATGGTTTCCAAAGCGATTCGTTACGCCGCGGCGCTGGCAGTAGCCGCCATTGTGTTGAGCTCGTGCGCGCATAAATACGCCAATCCGATCGCCAAGCAGACCGATCAGCCCGACAAGGTGCTCTTCGATAAGGCGATTGACGAACTTGCCCACAACCACTTCATCGAATCGCGCATGCTGCTGACCACGCTGATCAACACCTACCCGGACAGCGAATACCTGGCCAAGGCGAAGCTAGGGCTGGCCGACGGCTGGTTCCAGGAAGGCGATGCGCACGCCATGGCCCAAGCCGAGGCCGAATACAAGGATTTCATTCTCTTTTACCCCGCCATGGAAGAGGCGGCCGAAGCGCAAACCAAGGTTTGCGATA
>CAZARO010000984.1:0-2907 GCA_964487165.1 uncultured Solibacteraceae bacterium
CGTCGCGCGTCTTCACCAGGCGCAGATCGCGAATATCGCGCGAGAGCGTCACCTGGGTGGCGGCGATATCCAGCGCCTTCAATTCCTGCGCCAGTTCCTCCTGCGTGGAAATCTTCTTCCCGCGGATCAGCTTCAAAATTTGCCCCTGCCGGTATGTCTTAGTCATGATTCCATCCTCGTGAGCCGCTCTTTCGCCGCTGCCAGCGCCGCGGCCACGCTCTGCGGCCCCGTGCCGCCCGCAATTTCACGCGATTCCATTCCCTTGCGCGGATTGAGCAGCGCCGCCAGATCACCCGTGAACTCCGGCGCGAATTGCGCCATCTCATCGGCCGTCCAATCGGAGGGTTTCCTGCCGCTGCGCACGCTCTCCAGCACGAATCGCCCGACAATCTGGTGCGCCTGGTGGAACGGCGTGCCGGCGCGCGCCAGCGCTTCGGCCAGGTCCGTAGCCACCACCCAGCTCTCTTCCGCTGCTGCCGCGGGACGCGCCGGTATGAGTTTCACCGTCTCGATGGCCGCGCACGCCATTTCGAGCGAACCGCTCACCTGCCCGGCCGCCTCGAAGAGCGGGACCTTGTCCTCCTGCATGTCGCGATTGTAGGTCATCGGCAGCCCCTTCATGGTGACCATAAGCGAAGTGAGGCAGCCCATCACGCGCCCGCACTTCCCGCGAATCAGCTCTAGAGAATCGGGATTCTTCTTTTGCGGCATCAGGCTCGACCCGCTGGTGACGCCGTCGCCCAGCTCGATCCAGCCGAATTCCTCGCTCGAATAGAGAATGAAGTCCTCGGCGAGCCGGCTCAGGTGGATCATGGTAACGCTCGCGGCGTACAAGAAATCGAGCGCGAAATCGCGGTCGCCGGACACGTCCATGCTGTTATAAGTGATGGCGGCGAAGCCCAGGTCCCGCGCGATGGCCTGCCGGTCGAAGGGGAATCCGCTGCCGGCCAGCGCGCCCGAGCCCAGCGGGAGCACGTCGGCGCGCCGGCGCGCTTCGCCCAGACGCTCCCAATCGCGAGCGAACATTTCGAAATAGGCCAGCAGGTAGTGCGGCCAGAGCACCGCCTGCGCGCGGCGCATGTGAGTGTAGCCGGGAATTAGTGCATCGGGATATTTGGCCGCCAGATCGAGCAGCGCCCCCATCGTGCCGGCGAGCAGCGCGCGCACCCGGTCGCACTCCTCGCGCAGCCAGAGGCGCGTATCGAGCGAGACCTGCTCATTGCGGCTGCGCCCGGTGTGGATCTTGTCGGCCACCGCGCCGGCGCGCTCTTTCAACTTGCGGATCACCAGCGTGTGGACGTCTTCGTCGGTGGCGCCCTCGTAGAACCCCGGCGTGGCCGCCTCGGCGCGAATCGCTTCGAAGGCCGCGACAATCTGTGCGCACTCCCCGGCACTCAGAATACCGATGCGTTCCAGCGCCCGCGCGAAGGCCTGCGAGCCGCGGATATCGGCATCGATGAGCCGCCGGTCGAAATCGAGCGACCCCGAGAATCGCTCGAAGATCTCCGACGGCCCGGCTTCAAATCGTCCACCCCAAAGTTTCATAAGACAGAAATATCCCTGACGCCCAAAGCGCCGGCCATCACGTTGTTATAGTTCATAGTTTGCGGAGCGCGGCGCAAGCGGCCGGTCCTTGCTAGCTCAGCATCATCAGTAGCAGCGCTTTTTGCGCGTGCAGCCGGTTCTCGGCCTGGTCGAAGACCACGCTGCGCGGGCTCTCCACCACCCCGTCGGTGACCTCTTCCCCGCGCTTGGCGGGAAGGCAATGCATGAATACCGCCTCCGGCCGCGCCTGCGCGAACCGCTCCTCGTTCACCTGGTACGCATGGAAAGCCTTCTTGCGTTTGGCGGCTTCCTGCTCCTGCCCCATGCTGGCCCACACGTCGGTATAAACCGCGTGCGCACCGGCAAGCGCCTCCGTGGGATCGTGGGTAATCAGGATCGACGCGCCGGAGACGGCCGCCAGCCCTTCAGCCTGCGAGACGATATCGGGATCGGGCGTATATCCCGGCGGGCAGCCGAGCGCGAAATCCATGCCCAGACGCACCGCCGTCAGCATCAGGGACTGCGCCACGTTATTGCCATCGCCAATGAACGTAAGTTTGAGGCCTTTCAAGGTGCCGAAGCGCTCGCGAATAGTTAGCACGTCGGCCAGCGCCTGGCAGGGATGGAAGGCGTCGCTGAGGGCGTTAATCACCGGCACCGACGACCACGTCGCCAGCCCCTCGACGGTGGTCTGCGCGAACACGCGCGCCACGATTCCGTTGCACCAGCGGTCCAGGTTGCGCGCCACATCCTTGAGCGGCTCGCGCACGCCGATGGGGCCTTCCATAAATACCGAGGCGCCGCCCATCTGGCTCATAGCGAGGTCGAAGGTAAGCTTGGTGCGCAGCGACGGCTTCTCAAACAGCATGGCGATGGACTTACCGGCCATCACTTGCCCATAATCCCGCGGCGACTGCTTGACGGCGGTGGCGAGATCGAGCAGGTAATAGAGCTCGTCGTTAGTGAGATCGAGGTCGCAGAGATAGTCGGTGCGTCCGGCTTTAAGAATCTCGCTAGGGTGGAACAGGCCGGCCATCGAAGTCTCCTCGTGTAGTGAATTTTTATTCATCACGATGAATTAATAATCACACAGGGGAGCGGGGTTGTCAAGGGGAGCGACTGCGGCGGATTCGGCCGGTCGCCGATCGGCTAAACTGGCGCCGATCGCGGCCCGTCGTGGCCCCATGACACACCCGAATGGACCCAACCTGCTGGAGGCAAAGCCTTTTCCCTGGCCCTCAAACTGCTCTAAGTCCAATACTGTGAGACAATTTCTCGGTCTGATCTTGTTAAGCGCGACTGGTGCCGCGGCCGCCACGCCGGCCTTCCAGATCGGAGTCAATTACAGCGAATGGCTTAGTT
>CAZARO010000985.1:0-2907 GCA_964487165.1 uncultured Solibacteraceae bacterium
GTTTGCAGGTAAGCGGCCGGCTTTCCGTCCTTATCGAAGCTGGCGCGAATCGGGATGAGCAGCTTGCGGGGCTCCCGCTCGATGATGACTTCCGCGCTGGTGCTCATGCCGGGGCTCAGGCGAGCGTCGAGATTCTTCAGAGTGGCGCGCGCCGGGAAGGTCTTCTCGGAGGTCTGTCCACCCTTGAAGACCAGGACGGCAATGGGGCTGATGAAGTCCAGGTCGGCGATGAATTCCTTGTCCGGAATGGCGTCCACGCGGACGCGAACCTGCTGGCCGAGCTGCAGCTTGCCGCGATCCACTTCGTCCAGCTTGAGGTCGATGTACAGTTCGCTCAGGTCGGGTATCTCCGCGATCTCGGCGCCGTTCCACACGCTGTCTCCCTCGCGGAAAGGCGGCGGCGATTGTCCGAAGGTTCCGGCGGAACGGAAATTGGCCAGCAGGTTGACCACCCCATCGGTGGGCGCGCGCAGCTGCATCATGCCCAGGTAGCCGTCGGCCGTGTTGAGGTCGCGCATGGCCTTGTCTTTCTGCTGATTCATGCGGAAGTTGTCGGCGTCGTTGCCTACCAGGTGGGCGTTGATGTTGGCCTTCACCTGCTGCAGGCTGCCCTCCTGCACCCCCACGGCGATGCGGAATTTCTCGCCGTCAATGGCGTCGATCACGTCGGCCTTGCTGGCATCCAGCTTGGCGCTCTCCACTCCGTATTCGGAGTTCATCTTGTTCATGGTGTCGGCGTCGTCATTGATCTTCTGGGTGGCGTGCAACTGGTCGATGGAGCCCTGGATCGATTGCACCTGCAGGGTCTGCTGGATGACGTTCTGTTCCTGCTGCACGCCATCGAACTGCACCACCACGTCGCCCCGTTTGACCGCCGAGCCCTGGGACGCCAGGTGCACGATGCGCAAGCCGGGCGCCACGGGAGCTTTCAGGATGCTCGAACGGGCGCTGCGGATCTCGCCGCGGGTGCGCACGCTGATCACGAAATCGCCGCGGCGCACGGGGGCCACGGAGACTTCCACTTCGGTGACGGTGGAGTAATGATAGGCTGCGAACAGGCCGCCGCCGCATGCCAGCAGTCCGATGGCCCAGGTGATGAGTTTGACGCGCCGCGGGTTGGACTTTCCCAGGCGAATTTTCGGTCTCTGATCTTTGGATGCCATATTCTGATTTCCGCTGCTGTTCGGGGTTGGGTGCGGAGCCGGTGTCCCGCCCTAAAGGGGCCGCTGCAGGGCCACCGTGTCCCCTTTTTGAACGCCCGAATGGATTGCCACCTGGGTAAAGTTGCGCAGGCCGGCCTCCACCTGCTTCTTCACCCATCCCTCCGGGGTCTGCACATAGACGAACGATCCGCCGTTCTCTTCGAACACCGCCGCGCGCGGCAGAATCAGGGTGCCGCTTTCGCCGCCCAAAATCACGTCGGCGCTTCCGGTGAGGTCCGGAATCAGGCGCGCGTCGATTTTTTCGATCTTGAAGCGTACCGGAATGGAACTGACGTAACTGGCGCGGAAGGTACTGGTCTTCGACATGGCGCCGATGCCTTCCAACACGCCCGGAAGTTCGATTTCGGGATAGGCGTCCAGGTGGATGGTGGCCTTCATGCCCAGGCGCAGGCTCTCGGCATCCACCTGGTTGACGGTGGCGTCGAGCACCATGGAACTGGGGTCCACGACGGTGAGGAACGGCTGGCCGGCGTTCACCTGGTCGCCTTCGCGGACCTGGCCCCATTCGCCGTTGCGGATGATGCTGGCCATGACGGCGATGCCCTCCATGGGACTGCGCATCTCCATGCGCTTGACGTTGCCTTCGGCCCGTTGCAGCTCGATGGCCATCTGGTCTTTGGTCAACTCGGAGACGCGGATGGTGGCGGCCTGCGATTCGATCACCAGGGAATCTTCGAAGACCAATTGTTTGTAAGTGGCTTCGCTCTGCTCGGCCGTGAGCTTGGCGTTTTCGGCATCGATGGCCGCCTGTACCGGGGCCTTTTTCAAGTCGAGCGTCGCCTGGTCCCAGGTGGCCTTGGCCCCGCGCACGGTCTGGTCGTGCGCCTCTTTGTTGGCCGCCAGGTTGGCAATGAGTTTGCGGATGTTGTTATCGGTCTGGATTACGGCATCTTTGTAGTCGTCCAGGCGCAGGAGTTGGTTGGTGGGGTCGAACTCCGCCACCACGTCGTCCTTCTTGACGCGCGCACCGGCCTTGACCAGATGCAGCAGTACCAGATTGAAGTCCGAGGCTCCGCCTGCCAGCAGACCGCCCATGCCTCCGCGGTTGACGTTGGAGCGGCTGCCCAGGACACGCGGCGCCAGCAGCGACGCGAAATTCCGCGCCGCCACAGTCCCGGTGACGCGCACCGACCGCTGAATATCGCCGGACGCCACGGAGACTACCGGTACGCTGACTATGGGACCGCCGGTCTTGACCGCCGGCCGGGTCTTCCAATATAAGGCCAAGCCCCCTAGAATCACCAGCAAACTAAGCGGAATCAACCATCTGGCAGGGCCACGCTTATCCGGATGCGGGAGCGGGGGCACTACCGACGGCTTGGGCGCCTCGGGTTGGGGAGCAGGCAGAGGAGCGCTGTTTAATAAAGATGACATGTCTCACCGTCGTGGGTCAGCGAAGACCGCACGGTTCAGGATAAAAAGACCTTCAACGGAAGTGACGAGGTTCCGCGTGGAAAGGTTATGCCGGACGGGCAAAAGTTCCACTTTTTTCGCAATCGCTTTATTTCTCTACGTTAACACGTTTGAACTTCGAGCGGTGCGTATCCGTACGTTCAAAAATTCAACACCGGCGGGCTTCAGCCGAGTCGCGGCTCGGTAGGCTGAGGAGTGAGTTGCACGATTCGAAGAACCGCTTGCTGACGCGCGCGGCTCTGTAACACCTCGCTGATTCCACGAGACTTCT
>CAZARO010000986.1:0-2902 GCA_964487165.1 uncultured Solibacteraceae bacterium
GCTTCGCCTTGGTCTTCTCGCGATGGATGAGGGCGCGCGAAAAAGCCGGCATGCAGACGTTGATGTAGTCCGCGCCGCCTTCCCGGGGCGTGGAGAATCGCACCCATTCCAGGGGCTTCACGTAAAGCGCCTGGCCGGCTTCGACATCGAGTGTACCTTCGGCGTACTCCACGCGGAGCGTTCCCTTGAGGACCACCCGGTATTCCTGGTACTCGCCGTACTGCTCGATCCCCTCCCAGCCAGCCGGAGAATGGACCACGGTGATAGAGATTTTCGGATCTCCCGTGTTCACCACGCCCACGAACTCATCGCAGAGTTTGGGAATGCTGCCGACGCTCGAAATCGGCGTTGGCGAGGCGATCAATTCGGGCATAAAATCCTCCTCGGTACAGCACTGTAACACCATTGGTAACTGCTGCCGTGACTGCCGGCGCGTTTTCCTTGCACGTAGCGTACTACATAGGTATACTCGAAGCATGGCAGATGGGCCAAGACTCTCGCACGCCTCGGCCATGATCCTGCAGGCGCTCGGCATAGGCTACATCTATGGATACACCGTGATGGAGGTGACCGGCCTTCCCAGCGGAACGGTCTACCCCGCGTTGCGCCGGTTGGAACGCGACCAGTTGATCCAGTCGCAGTGGGAGCGCCAGTCGATTGCCGATGCCGCCCTGCGGCCTCCGCGCTAGTACTACCGGCTCACGCGGTCCGGAGAAGTGACGCTGGAGGCCTCGCGGAAGCGCTATCCGTTGCTCGAAAAACTGGCGTCTAAAGAGGAGGTGCAAGACGCATGAAGACCGCACGGCTGCAGTACATGATTCTCCGCGCCGCTTCTCTCCTGGCGCCCGGCAAGCAACGCGCCGAATGGCTGGATGGGTGGCGATCGGAGCTCTGGTATGTCCCGCAGCGCAGCGCCACGCGATTCTGTCTGGGCGCTTTCCAGGACGCACTTTGGCCTCGGCGGAACAACTTGAGCCCGGTGAACCGGACCGGAATCCATCTGGAGTCCCCGCTCAGGTGCCTGGCGTTCCTGGCCATACTCGCGGCGGCGATCAGCCTGATCGCAGCTCGCATGCCGGAGCTGCAATTGGGGCCCCGGCCCACGCACGTGAGCGCTCGCGACTTGCTGGCGGGTTTGATCGGGATGCTAATGATTTCCGCCGTGGCCTTGCCGGCCATGCGGCTGGCCATGGGACCCGGCGCCAGCCGCTATCCGATACCCTGGCCGAGCCGGCTGCGCCGGGGGATCTTTCTGGCCCTGAAGGTCGCGCTCATTCAGCCGATTCTCTTTGGTGGGTTTCTGGTTGTGTTGCCGATCCTGTCCGCGCCCATAGCGAACCTGGGATTTGCCGCTTCCTGGCTCCTGGTATTTCGCTGGGTGCTGATCGATCAGCAGCGGCGCTGCCCGGTGTGCCTTCGGTTGCTGACCGAGCCGATTCGCATCGGCAGCGCTTCGCATACGTTCCTCGAATGGTATGGCGCCGAGTCGACGTGCTCACCCGGGCACGGGCTGCTGCATATTTCGGAAATACCGGCCAGTTACTCCGCGAAACCGGGGTGGCTCAGCCTGGGCGATTCCTGGAGCGGCCTCTTCGCGTCGTCTATGGCGAGACAAGCTGATTCGCGCGTGAGGCGTGAGCCTTGAAAAAACTACAATTCCGCGTTCTTTACCGCGAGTTCCTTTTCCGGATCGTGGATTTGGAACTGCTCTCCGCGCATGCGGAAGGCGATAGCCGCACACTGCTGGGCCAGTTCGCCTCGCTGCTCATTTTCTGCGGCTTGATCCTGGCGGCGGGGGCCGGGGCGTGGGCCTCTATGGTCAAGGACGGCAGCCTGCCCCCGCTGATGCAAATGATAGGCGCCTGGATCGCGGAACACTTCCTGATCGCGACCACTATGCTGGTGGTCGGGCTGTTCGCCGTGCTGAGCTGGGAATCCACCTTTCCGAGCCGTCATGACGTCTTGGTGCTCGGACCCCTTCCAGTGCGCGCGGGCACGATGTTTCTGGCGAAAGTCGCGGCTGTAGCCAGCGCCCTGGGCATCACGCTGGCGCTTTTGCACGGGCTGGCAGGCATCGCGTGGCCACTGGCGCTGGCGCAGTACGATTCCACTCCCGCCCCCGCGCTGGTTTTCGATCCACCGCTCCCGCCGGTGCTCGCCGCGGATTTCCCCTCCGTGATGAACCGCGATATCGCACCCATGCTGCCCCGGCTCGACCTCGCCGCCGCGGACGGCGGCGCAGGCATCGTGATCGGCGTCTCCGAGCACGGCGTACGGCGCGTCATGACCTACGGCGCCGCGAAGCCCGATTCCCTGTTCGAGATCGGCTCCGTCACCAAAACGTTCACCGGGCTGCTATTGGCGCAAATGTCCGTGCAAGGGGAGCTGGACCTCCGCGATCCTGTCCGCGAGTTGCTGCCTCCAGGCGTCGCCGCGGCGCCCAAGGGCTTCGAAATTACGCTCCTCGACCTGGCCACGCACCATTCGGGCCTGCCCGGCACGCCCGATAACCCGCACCAGGGCGGCCTACGCGAAAGGTACACCGACTATCACGCCGCCGATCTCTACGATTTCATCAGGCGGCACGGCGTCGCAAAGTCGACGCACGAGAAGTTCGCCTATAGCAACCTCGGCTTCACAGTGCTGGGGGCGGCGCTGGCCACGCGCGCGGGCACAAGCTACCCGGAGCTTCTGCAACGCCAGATCCTCGGCCCGCTGGGGATGAAAGACACGGCGATCTCGCTCTCGCCCGAACTGCTTGGCCGGTTGATGCAAGGCTATGATGGCCAACGCCAGCCAACTCCACGGTGGGACCTGGACGCCTTCGCCAGTGCCGGCGGCATCCGCTCCACGGCCGGCGATATGCTCACTTATCTCGAAGCCCAACTGCATCCCGAACGGT
>CAZARO010000987.1:0-2901 GCA_964487165.1 uncultured Solibacteraceae bacterium
GATGACGAACAACTTATGGTTTACCGCACTGGCGTTGCTGGTGGCCGCCGGCGCTGCCGCCCAGACGCCGGAAGTCCCGCCGGCATTCGATGCGGCTTCCGTCAAAGTCAGCCCGGCCGCATCCACAGCGCAGCCCGGCGGCGGACGCGGCATGTTTGGCGGACGCGGCGGGCGCGGCAACATCCAGGCTTCCCCCGGCAGCCTTACCATGCGCAACGTGACCCTCAAAAACGCCATTCGATGGGCCTACCACGTGAGCGAATACCAGGTCTCGGGGCCCGACTGGCTCGATTCGGCGCGCTACAACATCATGGCCCGCGCAGCGGCTCCGGCCAACGAGGAGCAACTGCAACTCATGCTCCAGCGCCTGCTGGCGGAGCGTTTCAAGCTGGTCCTGCACCGCCAGAACAAGGAGCTTCAGGTCTATGTGCTATCGCCCGGCAAGAACGGCATCAAGCTGCAGGAATCCACCGGTACCGGCGAGGGCAGCATCGAAAGCCAGCCCGACCGCATGAGCGTGGTGGTGCAGCGCACTCCCATCTCCCAGATGATCGATTTGCTGACGCCGCTGCTGGGCGCGCCCGTGCTGGACATGACGGGCCTCAAAGGTAAATACGATATCACCGTCAACCTCGCGGATTACATGGCCGACATGCAGTCCGCCGGCGGCGCCCCGGCGGATCCGCTTACGATCATTAAGTCCGCCCTGGAGGAAAAGCTCGGTCTGAAACTGGAGAGCCGCAAGATGCCCCTCGACGTGCTGGTGGTCGATTCCGCCGAGAAGATACCCACGGAGAATTAAGCACGGCCGGCGTCCTTGAATCGCCGGCTGAAGCCCGCGCCACCAAGATGTGTCGATCCGCCTGGTGGAGTGGGCTTCAGCCGCCAGTCAGGGGCCAAACTCCAGCCAAGAGCTCCGCCCTTGAAATCCTTTCAGGATTTTGGAAGACAGAAGCGGCCCCTGCGGGTCCGAAGAAGTCTGACAGCCCTGGCGGGCTGTCGGCAGTCAGAATGCCCGCGGCCAGCGGCGGTTGGAGTCCTCGCCCAGCGTTCCAGCGACTTACTAATATCACTTGCCGGACTCGGTGTCGTGGACGAACTGGGCGAGATCCGCTTTGAACTGCTGGAGCACGCCTTCCCTGATATACACCATGTGGCCCGACTCGTAGTATTTGTAAGTGATGTTCTGTTGCAGATTCGGCGGCACGGGCAGGTGGTGCATCTCGAAAATGCCTTCGAAATACGGCGTGGCAAGATCGAAATATCCGCCCGCCAGCATCACCCGCATCTTGGGGTTCGATTTCATCGCGTAGGCTAGGTCGGGTATGGTGTTAGTCGTGATGCCGCCGCCCTGATTTCCGCCTGGACCGCCCGGCGCTGCGTGGCGAAAGTCCCACAAAGAGCCGATGTCGGCGTAGGCATTGGGCTTATAAGTCTCCTCCCGGCCGAACTTGAGCTCCGTGCGCAGGTAATCGTTCATCGCCGCCGTATAAGCGGCCGCAATGGCATTCGCTTGCGGATCGTACTCGGCTTCTTCGGAGAGGCGGTTCAGGTCGGGTCCGGTATAGCGGCTGTCTAACCTGCCGGTCGTGATGCCCTCCTGGTCCTCCAGCGTTTTGGAGAACGCGCCGCCCGCTACGCGCAGATTCGCTTTCAGAATATAGTCAACCGGCATCCCGGTATAAGTGTGCAGCTTCTCCGCAATGGCGCGCTCTTGCTTCTCCGGCAGCAGCGAGCCCTCCAGCAACGCCGTCGAGTATTCGCCGAGCGCGAATTTCTCCACTTCCCGCAAGAAAGGCTCCAGTGCCGGGGGTTGAACGGGTAACTTGCGATGATAGAATGCCGTGGCCGCATAAGTGGGTAACGCCAGGGCATAAGGCTGATCCACTCCCGGGTTCCAGCGCGGTCCGTCGACCGAATTATCGAAGTTGAGAATGGCCGACAGCAGTATGATGCCGTTCAGGTCCACGCCCTGCAGCATGCCGCTTAACACCGCGGAGCGCGGCGTCCCGTAGGATTCGCCGAACAGGTACTTGGCGGAGTTCCAGCGATCGTACTTCGACAGGAAGCGGCGAATGAAGCGTTCAAAAGCGTGCGCATCCTGATCGACGCCCCAGAAGGCCTTCTCCTTGTCCTTGCCCTCGATGCGGCTCAACCCCGCGCCTGGCGCATCGATGAACACCATGTCCGCCACGTCCAGAAGGCTGTACTGATTGTCGACAACGGTGTACGGGGCAGCCGTCTTGTGTTCGGCATCGGGGGTCACCACGCGGCGGGGACCGAACGATCCCATGTGCAGCCACATGGTGGACGACCCCGGACCGCCGTTATAGAAAAAGATCAAGGGCCGCGCCCCGGTAGCTCCTTTGCGGAAGTAAGCCGTGTAGAACATGCGCGCCCGGGCGGGCATGTCTTCGGGCTTCGCCGGGTCGGGCGGGTTCACCGCCGCGTCCGGCAGCAACTGTCCGTCGGCCCCGATCATGGCGTCGTACGCGTCTGTGGAAGCCACCGTAATGGTCCCCGCCACCGCCCGGTAGTCGATCTTCTGTCCGCCGATCGTGACCGTGTTCTCGGTGGTCGAGTCAGCCGGCGGCACCATCCGGCGAGGCGCCGGCTCCGCTGGCTTGGTCTCCTGCGCCTGCTGTGCGCGCCCCGCCAGCATGGTGATGCCAAGAACAAGAATTCCCGTAATCCGTCCAGCCCGCATTCCCGCTATTCCTCCGTGAATTCCGAATGAGATCGAATTATAGCAGCGCCGCCCCCGGCACTTCAGGCCCGGCATCGGGCGGCGCGTAAATGGTATGCTTCGGGCATGAACGCTGTCGACAATCTTTTCGGAAGCACTCCGCTGAGCGCCACCCGTGCCGACACCATCCGCAAGACTTACATGCTGTTGGGACT
>CAZARO010000988.1:0-2898 GCA_964487165.1 uncultured Solibacteraceae bacterium
GTCCGTCCCATCCGGATCTCGGCGCCTTCGGCCTCATGAATGTGGCCGCAGAAGAAATGTTCGGGCTGGTATTTCTCGATAAACTCGCGCACCGCGCGCGACCCGGCGTGCAATCCCGGACGGATCTGGTCCAGCGCCGTGCCGTACGGCGGCGCGTGGCACACCAGCACCAGCGGAGTCAGTTCCGCGAACCGCAGCAGGCGCTCGGCGATTTGCGGCTCGCTGTATTCGCCCGGCGTATGGAAGGGAGTGGGGCTCGAATATCCCAGCCCCGCCACCTGCCATTTGCCCACCTGGATGTGACGTTCATGGAGGTCGTGGAGTCCGTGCTGGGCGCACATGCCCGAGATCATCTCGGCCGATTCGTGATTGCCCGGCAGCACGTACACCTTGTCGCCGCGCTGCGCCAGAATCTCGCCGCAGCGTTCGATTCCCTTGGCCCACGTCACCTGGTCGCCGGCGGCGATATAGTAATCGGCCTCAATGGCCAACAGGCGTTCCAGCGCCTTCCAGTCGGTGTGGATGTCGGAGAAGATGAGCAGTCTCACGCTTCGTTACTCCTCCGGCCGGGCCGCTGCGCCCGCTTGACCGCGGGGACCTCTTGGCCCAAGCTTTCGCACCAGCATACCCAGAGCGTCGTCGTTCAGGCCGCCCATGTCTCCAAAATCGCCGCGCTCGATCCGGGCCTCGATTTCGTGCATCAAGCGCGCGCGCTGGGCAGGCGTCAGGCTGGTATCGGCATCGATGGCCTCTTCGATCGCCATCATGAGTTCGACCACATCCAGGCTGTCTATGGTGCGGCCGGGTTGTGACTGCTCCGACATCCTCCATACATCATACCTGTCGCTTCTGGCCGTAACTTCTTCCCCTTTACGGTCGTCCTTTATTTCTTGACCCGAATTGTATACTGGGTGCTTATCAATGCCGCAAATTTTGCCGATCGCGGGCATAGCTTTGGCGCTCTGCCAGTATGCCTCAGCCCAACCCCTGCGCCTCACGCTCCAGGACGCCATGGAGCGCGCTCAGAAGTACAGCCAGCAGACTTTCGCCGCCAACATCGCCGCCCTGCTGGCGCGCGAGGACACCGTGCAGGCCAAAGCCGCGCTTCTGCCCAGCGTTAACGGTCTCAGCCAGTACATCTACACGCAGAGCAACGGTACGCCCACCGGCATCTTCGTCCCTAACGACGGCGTCCACGTCTACAACGACTACGCTACCGCTCACGCCGACCTCTACGCACCCGCCAAATTCGCCGACTACCACCGCGCCATGGCGGCCGAGGCAGCCGCGCGCGCGCGCGCCGATCTCGCCGCCCGCGGCCTCATCGGCACCGTCATGCAGGACTACTACGCCATGGCCGTTGCCGCGCGCAAGGTACACAACGCCGAGTTGAGCGTGGCCGACGCGCAATCCCTCCTCGACATCACCGAGAAGCAGGAAAAGGGCGGCGAAGTGGCGCATTCCGATACCGTGAAGGCGCGCCTCCAGTTCAACGACCGCAAGCGCGAGCGGCAGGAAGCGCAGCTCGCCGCCGATAAAGCCCGTATCGCGTTCGCAGTCCTGCTGTTCCCCGACTACCAGACCGAATACACCGTGGTTGACGATCTCGATACGCTCGCCGCGCTGCCGGTCTATAGCGAAATCCAGGCGCTTGCCGGCAAGAACAGCCCTGACATTCGCGCCGCGCAGGCCGCCGTCACCGAGCAGGATTTCGAGCTGCGCTCCGCCAAGGCCGACCGGCTGCCGGCCCTTTCCATGGACTACTATTTCGGCATCAGCGCCAACCAGTTCGCCATCCACGATCCCGAGGGCCGGAACCAGCTCGGTTCCGTGGTGCAGGCTCAGGTGAATGTCCCTATCTGGACTTGGGGCGCGGCGCGCAGCAAGGTGAAGCAGGCGGAGTTTAAGCTGCGGCAGGCTCGCAACGATCTCACTTATACGCAGCGCAACCTGCTCGCCGAACTTGACTCGTTCTACCGCGAGGCCGCCATGGCGCGCGACCAACTGGCCTCCCTGCATGAGTCGGTGGATCTTTCCAAACAGAGTCTCGATCTCACCCTGCTGCGTTACCAGGCCGGCGAAGTCTCGGTGCTGGAAGTGGTGGATGCGCAATCCAGCGCGCGCGACGCGCGTAATGCGATGGACGACGGACTGGCGCGATACCGCATGGCCGTCGGCAATCTGCAGACACTCACGGGGGCGTTTTAGGCAATGAAGAATCGATGGTTATTCGCCGTGCTGGCTGCCGGCGCGTTGGCGTGCGGCTGTGCCAAGAAAGAAGAGGCGGAGGCGGAAGCGCCCGCGCCCGTACAAGTCACCGGCGTCACCCAGGAGCCCATCCGCCGCATCGTGGCCGGCGATGGCGTGCTCTTCGCGCTCGGGCAGAGCGGCGTGATGCCCAACATCAGCAAGCCGGTGGTGAAGTTCTACGTCAATCGCGGCGACCACGTGAAAGAAGGCCAACTGGTGGCCACCCTGGAAAGCCGCGATTTGAAAGCCGCCGTGGACAACGCCCGGGCGCAGGTGAATCAGGCCACCTTAAACGTGCACAGCACGGAGCTCGCCACCGTCCCCGAGTCGGTAGTGAAAGCCCAGGCCGACGTGCAATCGGACACCGAGCAACTGGACGCCGCCAGGAGGCTGCTCGACAGCCAGCAGAAACTCTTCGAGCAGGGCGCGCTGGCGGGCCGGCGAGTGGACGAGGCGCGGGTGGCGTTCGCCTCCGCCAAGGCGCAGCTCGACGGCGCCACCGAACACCTGCGGGCGCTCAATTCAGTAAGTAAGGGAGACCAGATCTCCACCGCCAAGGCACAACTGCAGGCCGCCGAAGCGCAACTGGCCGCCGCCGAGGCGCAGCTCAGCTACTCCGAAATCCGCAGTCCTCGATCCGGCGTAGTG
>CAZARO010000989.1:0-2895 GCA_964487165.1 uncultured Solibacteraceae bacterium
CACGGGTTTCAACTGAATGGTGTTCACTCCCAGGATGGCAACTTGCGGCGGATTGAGCAGCGGGGTGAACGATTCGATGCCGAAGGCGCCCAGGTTGCTCACCGTGAAGGTGGCGCCCGCGAGATCGTCCACCGGTATGTTGCCCTGAACGGCCTTGGCGGTCAGTTCCTTCATCCGCAGCGATAACTCGCCGGCCGAAAGCCGATGGGCATCGCGCACCACCGGGACCATCAATCCGCGCGGGGTATCGCAGGCGAAGCCGATATTGACGCCGGCGTGCCGATGAATGCTGCCGTTGACGAACTCGGCATTCAGGTCGGGCACATCCAGCAGCGCCTGGATGGTGCAAAACGTCACCAGATCGTTGATATTGATGTCCGGTACACCGGTCGAAGCCTTGATTTTCGCCCGCAGCAGCAGCAGTCCGCCGGCGTTCGCCGAGGCGGTGAGGGTATATTGCGCGGTGGATGCCAGGGATTCCCGCATGCGCAGCGCGATCTTTTCGCGGATGCCGGAAATACGCCGCGCCGGAGGGCCGACATCGCTCGCCAGGAACATGCCCGCGACACCCGAGCCCTCGGCGCCCAACACGGCGCCTTCCTGCAGACGCCCGCGGGCGGCCGAAGAGACGCGCGGCGACGAGTAATATTGTTTGCGCAAGTCCTCTTCCAGAATTCTGCCGCCCGGGCCGGAGCCGGCCGGCATCGCCATCCCGGACCAGGTGAGGCCGTGCTCTTCGGCAAAGCGCCGCGCGCGCGGGCTCATTTTGCCGGATGGCGCCGCGGCGGCAACCGGCATCTCGGCCCTGGCCGAAGCGGCGGCGGGTGCGGGATTGGCTTCGGCCGGCCGCGCCGATGGCTCGGCGGCGTTCCGCGGCCGGAAGGCGTCGACATTCTCGCCCGGCTCACCCACCACAAACATATTCGTAAACACCGGGACCAGCGTTCCCTCGTCGAAGAAGCGCGCCAGCAGCGTGCCTTCGGCCGGCGAAGCGACTTCGAAAGTGGCCTTATCGGTCTCGATGTCGGCCACGATTTCGCCGGCCGAAACCGCGTCCCCCGGCTGCTTCCGCCACTTCGCAATCAGGCACTCTTCCACCGTATTGCCAAGCTTCGGTACTTCTACAGGCACCGCCATGTTCGGTAGATCTCCTTCCTCCTTCGCACTCTTTACTCGAGATGGAAGATCTCCTCGAGGGGCAGCATGTTCTCATCGGGCCGGCCGGCCGGCGCGGCGAAAAACGGCTGCATTTCTTTCTGCCATTGCGCATTCACGGCGAGCGCTTCCATGCCGCGCCGCGCCGCTTCGAAATCCGGCGTTTCCAGATAGCCGGTCAGCAGGCCATCGTCGCGCAGGAATAGCGAGTAGTTGTGCCAGCCCGTGCTTTCGAGCGCCGCCAGCATCTCCGGCCAGACGTTACGATGGCGCTCTTTGTATTCCGCCAGACGCTCCGGCCTGACTTGCAAAATGAAACAGACTCGCTGCACTGTCAAAGCCCTCGTGAAAGAGTCTCGAATCGTTGGCGAGCGTCGGCAATTACCGGGCAGCCGTCGTCGCGCACAAATCCTTCTCCTGCGGCCGCCCGCGCCTGGTGAGCCAGCAAGAGCGCGGCGCTTTGCCGGAACCATGGCTCGAACTCCGGGTCCAATGCAAAGGGATCGAGCATGGGCCGCGTTTCCGGCGTGTTATGTTCCGTCCCGTTGAAAACCGGCCACCAGCGGCGCCGGGCCGCGGAGACAATCTCCGTCAGCCGCTCGCGCGTATTGCGATGGGGAATTACTTCCACCGCGTAAAAGCCCATTGACTCCAGCCGATCCAGCAATGCATCGATGTCGCGCTCCCCCGGCGTCACCGGATTGCCGAGTACGGGATAAGTCGGAATCGAGCCATAGGCCAGGAACATCTGGCGCAATTCCTCCGATGAGACGAAGGCGTCCTCGGTCTCCGGTTCGTAGCAAGGGCAGCCCCGCTTGAGCAACTTCGCCCGCAGGAAATTCTCCAGCGACGCGTCGTCATTCCGCGGCGGTGGAGCGGCGCCGGTCAACTTTTCGATGGATTCCGCCACCGGCGCGGGCATGAATTTCAGAATGGCCCGCGAGACGTGCCGTTCGGTGGCGTTACCGCGCGGCGTGAGCGCCAGCACATCTTCCCACGATGGCCCCTGCGCCCCCAACCGTTGGCGAAAGAGTTGCCCCGCCTTGGCGGTCATCTCGCGATTGCGGTGCGTGAGCGCGGCGCGCATCCGCGCCAGGTTGCGCGCGGCGGAAGAAGCTTCCGGCGGGATTCGGGTGATGCCCTTGCCGCAAAGATACACTCTGCCGGGATTATCGGGGTCGTTCAACAGCAGCCCTTTGGCCTCCGCGTCGCGATCCATGGCCACCGCCTCCATGGAAAACGCCGCGTCGATTTGGGCGATGGCGCAAGCCTTGCGGAACTCGTCATGGCCGGCGGTGGTGTAGTGGTCGTTGATGCCTAGCAGCGCGATGCCTTCGCTCGCCGCCTGCCACACGGCTTCCGCCGGAGAGCGGAAAACGCTGAAAGATTCGTTGGTGTGTATGTGGCAGTTGGTCCCGGAATGCGGCCGCTCGCCCAGCTGTAAGCACAGCTCGCGCAGCGCGCCGAGCCGGCTTTCGAGAGTTCCGCCGTAGAGATCCGCCTGGTTCATCGCACCATCACCTGCCCGCTATCCACTACCAGCGTCTGCCCGGTGATGCAGCGGGCCGCATCGGAGCAAAGGAAGACGATGGCGTTCGCCACGTCCGACCGCTTGATCTCGCGGTTCAACGCCGTCAACGAGGTGTAATAGGGGATCACTTCTTCGGGCTGAATGCCCTTCTTGCGCGCCGCGGTCTTCATGTACTCCGGATTCCAGATCTTCGAGCCTTCGAAAACATT
>CAZARO010000990.1:0-2893 GCA_964487165.1 uncultured Solibacteraceae bacterium
GCCCGATCCGCTGGTCGGCACGTGGTCGTCTTTCGAGCTCTCGCATGGCAACACATACCCCGCGGTCTTCGTCCCCTTCGGCATGGTCGACTGGACGCCGCAGACCGGCGAGGGCGGTTGGCCCTACCAATATTTCAAGGACACGATGCAAGGCTTCCTGGCGACGCATCGCCCCTCGGCCTGGATGGATGACTACGGCCCGTTCTCCCTCATGCCGGTGACGGGGGAACTCCGCGTGCTTCCGCAGGCTCGCGCCACCAAATTCGCCCACGCGGACGAAAGCGCGAAGGCGTACCGTTATAGCGTCCTGTTGGGAAACGGCGTGCGGGCCGAGATGGCGCCGACCATGCGCGGCGGCGCCATGCGGTTTACCTTCCCTCCCACGTCGAAAGCATGGCTGGTGCTGGACGCGAGCGCGGGGGGCAGCGCCATCGAAATCCACCCGGAGACGCGCACCATTACAGGCGTCAATCATCAAATACGCGGCCGCTTTCCGGGGAATTTCGGCCAGTACTTCGTAGCGGTGTTCGACCGCGACTTCGTCCAATACGGCGCCTGGGACGAAAGCGGCGTGCGCGATGGATCGCGCGAGCATCGCGGCGAACAGGTGGGCGCGTTCGTCCGCTTTGCCGAGTCGGGCGGCGCAGCCGTCACGGTCCGCATCGCCACTTCGCTGATTAGCCCCGAGCAGGCTGCGCGCACGCTGCGGGCGGAGCTTCCCAGCAGCGACTTCGATCGCGTGGTGGCGCAGGCCAAGGCCGCCTGGGAACACGAACTCGGCAAAGTGGAATTGAGCGGGGGCACGGCGGCCCAGCGGCGCACCTTTTACACCGCCCTCTATCATTCGCTGGAGCTGCCGCGCAAGCTCGATGAGGTCGCGGAGGATGGCCAGCCGGTTCACTACAGTCCTTACGATGGCAAGGTCCACGCGGGGACGATGTATGCCGATACCGGTTTTTGGGACACGTTCCGCGCGGAGTTCCCGCTGCTCACGGTGATTGAGCCGGCGCGCAACGCGGAGATCGTGCGGTCCCTGCTGAATGCCTTCGACGAGGGCGGCTGGCTTCCGAAATGGCCCAATCCGGGATATTCGAATGTCATGATCGGCACCCACGCCGATTCCGTGGTGGCCGACGCCTGGGTCAAAGGTATTCGGGATTTCGATGGCGAGAAGGCCTACGCCGCGCTGCGTAAGGATGCCATGGAAGCCGGCACCGGCCGGTACCAGGCCCGCAGCGGCATAAAGGACTACGTTCGATTGGGCTGGGTCCCGGCCGACCGCGTGAAGGAGTCCGCATCCTGCACCCTGGAGTACGCCTATGACGATTTCTGCGTGTCCCGCATGGCGCGCGCACTGGGGAAAACGGAGGACGCGCAGGTTCTCGAGAAGCGCGCCCAAAACTATCGCAACGTGTACGACCCCGCGGCCGGATTCATGCGCGGGCGCAACGCCGATGGCGCTTGGGCGGAGCCCTTCGACCCGCTGGCGTGGGGCGGCGCGTATACCGAAGGCAACGCCTGGCAATGGTTGTGGTCGGTACAGCACGATGTCGCGGGGTTGATGGCCCTGCTCGGCGGCACCGACGCGTTCCGCGCCCGGCTGGATACGCTCTTCAGCATGACCAGCGATTACAAAGTGGGCGGCTACGGCAAGGTGATCCACGAGATGACCGAAGCCAAACTGGCCGGCACCGGGCAGTACGCACACATCAACGAACCGGTCCACCACGTGATCTATCTTTATGACTACGCCGGCCAGCCGTGGAAGGCGCAGCAGTGGACCCACGCCATCATGGACCGGTTCTATCGGCCGGGTCCCGACGGCTGGCTCGGCGACGAAGATACCGGGCAGATGTCCGCGTGGTATATCTTCAGCGCGCTGGGCTTCTATCCGGTGAATCCGGGGCAGCCGATCTATGCGCTGGGAAGCCCGATGTTCGATCGCGCCAGCCTGCACCTGGAAAACGGAAAGACGTTCACGGTCGAAGCGCTTCGAACCGGCCCGGACGATATCTACGTGCAGGGCGTCCGGCTGAACGGCCAACCGCTCGACCGATGCTGGATCGAGCACCGGCAGATTGTGGCGGGCGGCGTATTGCGATTTCAGCTCGGGCCGAAGCCCAATCGGGAGTGGGGAACCTCCGGCATTCCGCCGGCGGAGTGAGGATGTTCCAATAGAAGCTATGCGCATCTTAAGACGAGCCGCTCCGTGCGGCCTGTTGCTGGGGTTGCTCGCCCTGCCGGCCATGGCGCAGGACGAGGCGTTTCAAGGCTTCCGCCCGCCGGCGGTTCCGCTCGTCGCCTGCGATCCGTATTTCAGCGTCTGGTCGACAGCGGACCGCCTTACTGACGCCGTGACGACACATTGGACCGGCAAACCGCAGCCGCTGAATAGTCTGGTCCGCATCGATGGGAAAGCCTACCGGCTGATGGGCCGGCAGCCGGCGGCGGCCCCGGCGCTCACGCAGACCAGCGTGCGCGTTCTGCCCACGCGCACCCTGTATGAATTTGCCGGCGCGGGAGTGAAAGTGCGGCTGACGTTCACGACCCCAATGCTGCCCGACGATCTGGAAGTGCTCGCGCGGCCGGTCACCTACGTCGCCTGGGATGTGAATTCCACCGACGGGGCGCAACACCAGGTCGCGCTCTACTTCGATGCCGCGGCCTCTCTGGCGGTCAACGATCCCACGCAGGAAGTGGCCATGGGGCGTTATCGGGAAGACGGCAACGAAGTGCTGCGCGCCGGCTCAAAGGAGCAGAAGGTGCTCCAGCGATGGGGCGACGACGTGCGCATCGACTGGGGCTTTCTGTACGTGGCCGCTCCGCAGAGTGAGAACGGCCGGGCGGTGTTGAGCAGCGCGAGGGCGGCGGAATCGGCGTTCGTCGCTTCGGG
>CAZARO010000991.1:0-2890 GCA_964487165.1 uncultured Solibacteraceae bacterium
CGTACGTTTCTTCGAGCGGCAGCCGTCTCTGGTCGATCATGACGACGGCGCCGTCCACCCACTGTATCGTCTCCACCATGGAGACTCCAGTTTATCGCCGCCTGGCCGATATGCACTATTGGTACTGAAAATGCGCTTTTCCATCGTAATCGCTCTTCTGGCCGCTGCGGCCGCTTGCCGCGCGCAGACCGCCGTCTCCTCCCGCAATGTGCTGACGAATCGCGACGTCGTGACATTGGCGGACGCCGGCTTCGGTGAGGAATTCATTATAGAAACCATCGGCGCCAGCCGCGCGGAGTTCGACACCACTGCCGACGCCCTGGCCGAGCTCAAGAAGCACGGGGTCAAGGACGATATCATTCGGGCGATACAAGGCGCGCGCCCTTCCGGAAACGCCTCGGGCAAGCCGGCGTTCGATAGCGGCCAGCCGGCGGGGATCCGCATCTTCGTCGAACTGAACCAGAATTCGTCCGGCATGCCTCCGTCCCAATCGCAAGCCGCTGAGATCGTGGAGACTTTCGGCCGCAACTGCCCCGCCCTGACGGTCACCAGCCGAAAGGACGCAGCCGCGTTCCTGGTGCTCCTGGACCGCACTGCGAAAAAACTGCTGCGTCCGGCTACCACCCGAATGGTGGTCATCGACCGCGCCGGCGATAAGGTACACGGATCGCAGCGCGCGTTGGGCCAAGCGGTGCGCGGATTCTGCGGGTCGGCGCAAAATCTGGCGGCGGCAAAAGGGGAGGAGAGCCTGCCAGGCAGCCGGTTCTCCGCGCGGTGAGATCAATGATGCGTTACCTTCCCCTGTGCCTGCTGGCCGGCCTTCCCCTGTTCGGCGGCGAACCGGTTCACATCCGGACCTCGGACCTTCCCTGGGCGATCGTGAACACCGTCTATCGCTCGGCGATCGTGGCCGGGGTGGATGGCCGCTGCCCGGACAGCGACGCCAGTCTACTTCTGAGCGATGGGTCCCTGCCTCGCGGCCTTGAGGTCACGAGCGGTTACCTGCAAGGGGTGCCGAAGGAAACCGGGGTCTTTCATTTTTCCGTGCGCGCGGCGAACAACTGTTCGTCCGATGTGAAAGACCTCGAACTGGTGGTGACCGGGAAACCTATTCTGCGAGTCTCTCCGGAAGAGCTCTCCTGCGAGTATCGCGCCGGACAAGCAGGTCCGGCAGTTCTAACCGTGCGAGTCTCCTCGACGTGGCCGGAGCTGCCGTACTCCGTCGAGGCCGGCGCGGGATGGCTGATCCGCAAGGGAGGCGGCGTCACTCCCGCCGCCGGGTCGGGGCTGGCCTTCGATTCGGTTTCCCTGGAAATTGACGCGAAGGATCTCGCGCCCGGAGTCTATCGCACGTCGGTTCGCTTTTCGGCCTGGATGGGCGCCAACGCGCCAGTGGTCTCGGTTACGCTGAGAGTCGTGCCGGCGGAGTAGGCTTCGAGGCTTAGTTACAACCAAAACAAATATTCACCACAGAGACACGGAGAAAAACAAAGTCAAAACAGGAGGGCACAGAGGTGGCAGAGGCCACAGAGGCCCAATCTTCTGGATCAGTGTCTCAGCGCCCTCGGTTCGCGAGAATCGTCGCGGCTTGCGAAGATTCTGGCCGTTAGTAGGACGGATAAAAGCCCACCGCAGAGGAATTCTCGTTCTTGCTTCCTTCTTATCCGGGTTCATCGGTGTTCATCTGTGGCCAAGTACTCTTCGTTCCGGGGGTTGGCCATTGCGGCCCTCGCCACCGATGCCCTACCTCGGGCCAGGGAAGCCATCCAATTTGTCAAGCCGATCTAATGATATGCGATCACCAGGAGTAAATGGCGAGCTTGCGCACCGCTACTGTCTGTGCCTCGAACGACAGGTCAGCGGTTCCAGCCGGTAAAAGGAAGCCAGCGGTGCCAGTATCTGAACCAGCGGTCGGAGGGAGCGCGAGGGCGGTCGAAAGGCCCGAGGTGCTTTTCACACGCACCACTGCAACCTGACCGGAAGCGTTGGTGTACTCGAGCCGGGCGAACGTCGAACCGTTGGTGGCTTGCATGCCTGTGATGTCCGATTGGTTCGCGAGATACTCGACCGGCTTCTTATCTTCGCCATCCACGGACAGCAACAAGAGGTCGTGCGCCGGCACCGTGAACGGTTCCGAAGAGGCGACGTCCCGTCCACTCCAAACTTCGCGCAACGATCGCGGAGTGCCAACCAGTCCAAGCTTGCCCCAATCGATCTTCACTTGCGCGGAGCTGTCGGTACGATTCAATATCGCGACCGCGCGTCTCCCGGCAACTGCCATAGGCTTCGCCCAAACCTGGACGCCGGGAGTGGGTTCGGCTGCTTTGATGGGCTGTAAGCCATAAGGGTCGTTGTGAATTGTCAGCGCTTCCCTGTTCTTCAGCAGAGACAAGGTTGCGGGCGAGAGCCTCGTCAGGTCGGAACCCACCATCAGCGGTGCGCTCGCCATCGCCCACAGCCCCATGTGGATGCGGTCCATGGCATCGGTCATGCCGCGCATACCCATCACCATCATGTCCAGGTCGTTATAGTATCCGGTGTGCTGCGCTTCCGAATGCATCCCGGTATCGAACGAATCAAGCACATTCTTGAGGGTGATGACGCGCTTGGTGTGTTCGGGATCGTGCAGGCTCTCCACAACGGGAGGGATAATGTCGCCGCCGGTGCGCCAGACGGTGCTTTCAATGCCGCCGACTCCCGGAGCCCAGAACCAGGGATTCTGGCTGCCCCACTCACAAATGGAGAGAAACAACTTACGCCCGGTTGTCTTTTCCGCTTGTTGGATGGCGCGGGCAACCTGCGCGTATTGGACCGCGCCTGACCGCTTCTCCTTCGCCCCGCCGCACCAGTCCACCTTGACATAATCGAAGCCCCACTTCAGAAACTGCAC
>CAZARO010000992.1:0-2881 GCA_964487165.1 uncultured Solibacteraceae bacterium
CGTGTACGATGCCTTCGGGAATTTGGTCGCGGATTTATGGGGGCTCGGCGATGCCTACCTCCGGGACGGAATATGTGACGGTGGACGACGTGGGAACGACGCGTCTGATCACGGACAGCAACGGGAACGTATTGGAGCGCCACGATTTCGAGCCGTTCGGTCACGAGCTGTTGGGGACCGAAGGCGGATGGCGGTCGTCGGTTGCGGGCTACGGGGTTACTCCCACGTCTGTTCGACAGCAGTTTACGGGACAGGAACGGGACGACACGGGACTCGACTTCTTCCAGGGGAGGTACTTCACGTCGGCGCAGGGCAGGTTCGCAAGCGTCGATCCTGGGAACGCCGGAGCGAGTTTGGGCGACCCGCAGAGTTGGAACGGATATTCGTATGTCAGCAATAGTCCGCTGCGGTTTACGGACCCGACGGGCGAGGGCTTTTGGGGCGACATCGGCTTTTTCATAGGTGCAGCCATAGGCTCGTTTATTCCTGGCGCAAACGTCGCGTTCGATGCGCTATTTGGTTTCGTGGTCGGAAACGTAATTGACGTGGAGCAAGGAGGACTGTCGGCGCTCTCCCCAATCCCAGGCATGAGAAGCTTGCCTAGTGCGCCGCCTGGTGCGGGCGGATTAGGTGGCGTGTTCGGCGGTGGGGGCGGTCCCGGCGGCGGAGTTTATGGCGGAGGGAGCGCGGGCGGGGATATTTTCAGCTTTGGGGACGGAGACCAGACGGGTTTTTGGACTACCGACTACAAGGGCGACCCATATTGGTACGTGCCCCAGAGCGGCACAGTTACCACCACGGCGCAGATGAAAGCTGCACCGAGGCTAGGTGCACTCAACGTGGCCGGAAGCTGTGGGTGGGCGTCGATAAGAGACAACCTACTAGGTATTGGACTGGATGCGGGATTGGGCGCATTAACTGTTCCACTGCCGAAGAGTCTCTTGGGTTTTCAAACAGGTCGGCTCCGAAAATACGAGCATCATAAGCGCGTTGGGCGCCCGTTATGAAATCAAGCTGGCGGCAGGCGCCATAAAGAAGAGCCCGACTGGGAAGTTGCTTCGGACGAACAACTTGTTCCGGGGGCTGGGTGCCTCGCTCGGGCCCGCCGCTCTAGCGATCACTGGAGGCGAGGTCGTCAAGACGGTGCAAGATGCCTACAAATGCTATGGTATCGCACGGTGATTAGGATGAACACGGCTCATGGTACGCACCGATCCTTAAAGACGTGGCTTCGTGAGTGGTACCGGTCTCTGAAAGGCGGGGAGCCAGTCCCAGAGGCGGCTGATCGGCTGTCGGAGTACGTGTCCAATAGGCCGAATCTGCCGTTGGTTGACTGGGTGTCAGGGGTCCGGCAGGCTGTTCGTAGTGATTCTGAGGTGGCGGGGTTTGTTTTCGATTTTCTTGCGGGCCGCGGAGTTCCGGTTGGCAGTGTGCGCCCTGATGATCGATTGGAAGAGGATCTTCACCTAACGGAGGTTCTGAGGCAAGACTGGGCGGACGATTTTCAAGTGGATTTTGCGAAGCACTTCGGGGTGTTCCGGCTTTTTAGGTCTGGTCCGAGAATCGTTACAGTTGCGGAGCTAGTGAGTTTCGTGCAGCTAGAACTCGACGATTGGCGGTCCAATCCTAAGCAAGGCTGAGCCCTCTCCCCGCGACGGCCCCACCCGCCTGATGACCGTCGCCGGAAGACGTCGAGGTCGGGAGATCCTGGAGGGGGGAACTGCGAATTTGTATCGACCCTAACTTTAACTATTATTACGTCAGGCAGAAACGATGAGGTCGCGGCCCTGATAAGGCGATGTCTCCAGTGGAGTCCCCGGATTGGTTGTTCCAGATTCCGGTGCGGGCGCAGAGCACGCCGGCTTCCACGCCGCTACGCTGGCCGGAGGGGTGGCGGCCGAAGTACATGGTGGATCGGCACCTACCGGCTGGACGTCACGGTTCCCGTCAACCATTGAGATCGAGCAGCGTGCCGCGCCCCAGAATATTGCCCGGATCGAGCCGCCGCTTGACGGCGCGCATGGCATCGAGATCCGCGGCGCTGTATTGCAGTTCCAGCAAGTGCCGCTTGCGCTTGCCGAGTCCATGCTCGGCCGATACCGTTCCCCCGAGCGCCACGGCCTCGCGGGCGAAGTCGCGCAGCAGTTCGGTTGCCGGCGCGGGGTTCGCGGGGTCGGAAAAAATATTGACGTGGACGTGCGCGTCGCCGATATGGCCGAAAATCACGTAGCGGCCGGGAAATTCCCGCTCCAGATGGCGCCGGTAATAGGCCAGCATCTCGCGATTACGCGCGATCGGCACGGCGTAGTCGGTATTCATTTTGAGCGCGCCGGCGCGGCGCACGGTGTCGTTCACTAGTTCCGGCAGCGCGTGGCGGAACTGGCGGAAACGCTCGCGGTCGGCGGCCGACAGAGCGAACCATGACTCCTCTTCGAAAGCTCCGGTCGCCTGGATGCGGTCGAGCCAACGGTCCACTTCGGGGTCCTCTTCGGACGCGAGAGCCTGGTCGAAAAGAATGGCCGCGCGCGCGCCGGCGGGGATTTCGGGAAAGCGCGCGCGCAGCAGTTGGAGCGATGCGTGGTCCAGATACTCGAGCATGCGGGCGTCGGTGGAGCGCCACTGATCGACGGCGTCGAGCGCGGCGCCGTCGTCGGCGAAGAAGACCACGCCGGCCAATACCGCTGGTGGCGCGGGCAGCAATCCCACGCGCGCTTCGGTCACCACTCCGAGGGTGCCTTCCGACCCCACGAAAAGGTCGATCCAATCCATGCCTGGCCGCAAGAGGTAGCCGGCGGTGTTCTTGGTGACGGCGGGCAGCGGGGTGGTGCCGGGGTCGAAGTCGATGGCTGAACCGCGAGCCACCGCGAGCGTGCGCCCATCG
>CAZARO010000993.1:0-2880 GCA_964487165.1 uncultured Solibacteraceae bacterium
GCGCGGCGGACCTCATCGACGATCTGGACGCGCAGCCCTGGCCCGACCGCGAGCGCATCGACATGGATCGCTATCTGCGCGCCTGGCGGGAGCGTCACGGCGCGGGCTCGATTTCCGTGATCACGGCGCGCGGATGTCCGTATCACTGCCGCTGGTGCAGCCATTCCACCTTCGGCAAGACGCACCGCCGGCGCTCGGCTACGCGCGTGGTGGACGAAGTGGAATGGATCATGGGGCGCTATCGGCCGGAGCAACTGTGGATGGCAGATGACGTTTTTACCATTCACCACGGCTGGATCGACGAGTATGCGCGGGAGATGAAGCGCCGCGGAATACGCGTCCCCTTCGAGTGCATCACGCGCGCCGACCGAATGAACGCGCACGTGGCGGGGCAGCTCGCCGAACTGGGTTGTTACCGGGTGTGGATCGGGTCGGAAAGCGGGTCGCAGAAATTGCTCGATGCCATGGAACGCGGTGTTACGCTGGCGCAGGTTCGCGAGGCGGTGGCGCAGCTGAAGGCGAACGGCATCGGGACGGGCATGTTCTTCATGTGGGGGTACGAGGGCGAGGACCTGGGCGACATCGAAGCTACCTACGAGCAAGTGAAGGCCTGTGTGCCAGACGTTTTTTTTACCACCGTAAGTTATCCCATCAAGGGCACGCCTTACTATCAGGACGCGGCCTCGAAACTCGTTCAGTTGGGCGCGTGGGAGCGGAGCACCGACCGCGATGTCAAGATCCGCGGGCGGCACTCGCGCCGGTTTTATCAGATGGCTGACCAGTTGTTGCGCAGCGGGACTCCGGCCGAGGCCGATCTCGCGCGCCAGAATCTGCAGGCGGCCTACAGCGAGGTGGAAGCATGAGCACGGCCGCGTTATTCGAGCGGCTGTCCGCCCGCTACGACGAGTTGTGGACCGATAGCGCGATCGGGCGGGCGCAGCGCAACGCGGTGTGGTGCGTGATGGATCGGCTCTTCCACGCCGGCGACCGCATTCTCGATATCGGGTGCGGTACGGGCGAGGATGCCGCGCACCTTGCCGCGCGCGGGGTCGCGGTGCATGCCATCGACGCTTCTCCAGCGATGGTCGCGAGGGCATCGGCGCGCGGGGGATTCACGGTGGAGGTGCGACGAGCGGAGGATTTGGCAAGCTGGCGGGCTGAAGCCCGCCCCACCGCTGGCATCGACGCGCTTTGGTGGGGCGGGCTTCAGCCCGCCAGGCCGTTCGATGGCGCTTTGTCCAATTTCGGGGCGCTCAACTGCGTGGAAGATCTCAAGCCCGTCGCGCGTGCGTTGGCCACTTTGGTGCGACCCGGCGGGCACGTCGCCATCTGCACGATGGGCCGCTTCTGCGCCTGGGAAATGCTGTACTACAAGAAGGCCTTCCGCCGCTGGACGGGCCGCGCGGGAGAAATCCGATATCCCACTATCCGCCAGCTCCGTGCCGATTTCGCGCCGGATTTCGAGCTGCTCTACTGGACCGGCATCGGGATGCTCGTACCGCCGTCTTACGTGAAGCTCCCCGCGCGAATCGTCCACACATTGGCGCGGCTCGACCGGCTGCCATTTCTGCGTGCGTGCGCGGACCATCGCCTGTTAGTCTTCAAGAGGAAATGACCATGCTCGCAAGCGCCCGCCGGCAGTTCCTCGACGACTACATTAAGATCCGCCACGCGGAGGGCCGCGGTTCGCAGGATTCCGGCTATTATCTGGCGCTGCCCTTTCGCGACATCACCGGCCGCTTGCAGGGCCAGTGGACCATTCGCGCGGCCAGCTACCGCTATTTGGAGCAGCGCATCCTGCCGGGCATCGAGAAGCAAACTGCCGGCCCGTTGCGCATCGCGGATGTGGGCGCGGGCAATTGCTGGCTCTCCTACCGGCTGGCGATGCGCGGCCATCGGCCGGTGGCCATCGATATTCTGGCGGACGCCCTGGATGGGCTCGGCGCGGGGCGTCATTATCAAGAGAGCGCGTCGTTCCCGAGAATCAACGCCGAGTTCGACGATCTGCCGATCGCGTGCGGCAGCCTCGATCTCGCTATCTACAATGCGTCCATCCACTACTCCACGGACTACCGGCGCACGCTTTGCGAAATCCGCCGCTGCCTTCGTCCCGGCGGCCGTTTCCTGATCGTGGATTCGCCCGTGTATCGCAAGCATGAGCACGGCGAGATGATGGTGCGGGAGCGCCATCGGCAGTTTCAGTCGACTTACGGCTTCGCCTCCGACACGCTCCCCAGCATCGAGTATTTCGATCTCGAAATGCTCGCCGGCCTGGGGCGTGATCTGGGGATCGCGTGGACCATCGACCGTCCCTGGTACGGCTTGCAATGGGCTCTGCGGCCGTGGAAGGCACGTTGGCACGGCAAGCGGCCGCCGTCGAATTTCTGGATTCTCACCGGCAGGTTCACAGCATGATCGTCCTCTTCCATCCGCGCAGCACCAAGCCGAAGAACCGCAGGCTGCCGCTATCGGTGCTGTACCTCGGAGCGGTGCTCGAAGGGCGCGAAGAGTACGAAATCGTGGATGGCAATGTCGATCCCGACCCTGGCGCGACCATCGACGCGCTGATCCAGAACAACCGCGTGGAACTGTTGGGCGTCTCGGTGATGCCCGGGCCGCAATTACTGCAGGCGGTGGCGGTGTGCCGCGCCTTGCGGGAGAAGCACCCGCGCGTGCCCATCGTGTGGGGCGGATATTTTCCTTCGCTCTATACCGAGGCCGCGTTGAACGCGAAATATGTCGATTTCGTGGTGAGGGGCCAGGGCGAAGACGCGCTGCTGGAGCTGATCGAGCAACTGCGCGGGCGGCGCGATTTCTCGCAGGTACGCGGCATCGGGTTCAAGGACCAGTTCGGCCTTCATGTGCAGACCGCCAGCCGTC
>CAZARO010000994.1:0-2873 GCA_964487165.1 uncultured Solibacteraceae bacterium
AGTGCCACCGCGCTGCTCTTCCTCGGGCTGGTGGTGATGGGCACCCAGATCTGGGCGGCCGTGCATTTCGACGAAGCGCCGCCGGACTCCCTCCAGATCGAGGTGATGGCCAAGCAGTTCGCCTTCAACTTCCGTTATCCCGGCGCCGACGGCATATTCGGGCACACCGATCTCAAGCTCATCAACGACGCCAATGGCGACCCCTTCGGCATGGATCCCAAAGACCCCGCCGGCAAGGACGACATTATCAGCGCGTCGCTCAAAGTTCCGGTGGGCAAGTCCATCAAGCTGATCATGCACTCGCGCGATGTGATCCACAATTTCTTCGTTCCCGAGCTGCGCATGAAACAGGACATCGTGCCCGGCATGGAGATCCCGCTGCACTTTGAGGCGGACAAGATCGGCGTCTATGAGGTGCCTTGTTCGGAACTGTGCGGACTGGGCCATTTCCAGATGCACACCACCATGCAGGTGCTGAGCGAGACCGATTTCGAACAATGGAAAGCGACCCAGTTGGCCAACAAGTAATGACACCTGGCGCCCATACCCCGAGGTAACTTATGGCTTCTCCTTCCACTCACACGGCGCACCACGCGCCTGAAGGCTTCATCCGGAAATGGATCTTTAGTATTGACCACAAGGTCATCGGCATCCAGTATTACTTCCTCGGGCTATTCTCGGTATTCCTGGGGATGTCGCTGTCGCTGCTGATGCGCTTCCACATGGTCTATCCCAATGTGGTGGTGAAATGGTTCGCCACGCTCTGGCCGGCGGCCGCGGCGGGCGGCGTGATGACGCCGGAACTGTACCTTTCGCTGATGACGATGCACGGCACCATCATGGTGTTTTTCGTCCTCACCACGGTGCCGCAGAGCGGCTTCGGCAATTACTTCCTGCCCATCCAGATCGGCGCCGAAGACATGGCGTTTCCGGTGCTGAACATGATGTCGTTCTGGACCACGTTCCTCGCCCTGGTGGTGATGGTAGCGGCGTTCTTCGTGGAAGGCGGCGCGCCGCTCTCCGGTTGGACCGCCTATCCGCCGCTAAGCGGCGCGGGCCCGCTCACCGGCCCCGGCGAAGGCATGGGGCAGAACCTGTGGATTCTCAGCATCGCGATTTTCTGCGGCGCTTCCCTGATGGGCGCCATCAACTTTATCGCCACCACCGTGGACCTGCGCTGCAAGGGCATGACCCTGATGCGCATGCCGCTCACCTGCTGGACATGGCTGGTCACCGCCATCCTGGGGTTGCTGGGCTTCGCCGTGCTGCTGGCCGCGGGCGTGCTCCTGCTGCTCGACCGCACCGTGGGCACCAGCTTCTTCCTGCCGGCCGGGCTCTATATTAACGACCACATCATCGCCAACCACAAGGGCGGATCGCCGCTGCTGTGGCAGCATCTATTCTGGTTCTTCGGACACCCGGAAGTCTACATCGCGATTCTGCCCGGCATGGGCGTGACGTCGCAGCTGCTCTCCACCTTCTCGCGCAAGCCGATTTTCGGCTACAAGGCGATGGTCTACGCCATCCTCAGTATCGGTTTCCTGGGCTTCCTGGTGTGGGGCCATCACATGTTCATGAGCGGCATGAATCCCTATTCCGCCATGGCATTCTCCATCATAACCATGTGTATCGGGGTGCCCTCGGCCATCAAGACGTTCAACTGGATCGGCACGCTGTGGGGCGGCAAGATTCACTTCACCACGGCCATGCTATTTGCCCTGGGCTTCGTTTCGCTCTTCGTTACGGGCGGCGTGAGCGGCATCTTCCTGGGCCAGCCGGCGCTCGACCTGTTCTTCCACGACACCTACTTCGTAGTGGGCCACTTCCACATGATCATGGGGGTGGCGGCCATCTTCGGCATGTTCGCGGGCACCTTCTTCTGGTTCCCCAAGATGTTCGGCAAGATGATGAATGAAACCCTGGGAAAGATCCACTTCTACTGCACGTTCGTGGGCGTGTACTGCATCTTCACTCCCATGCACTACGTGGGGATGATGGGCAATCCGCGCCGCTATGCCGAGTTCAGCAACGTAGCATACCTCGCCAAGGCCATGCCGGTGCACCAGTTCATGACCTATGCCGCGTTCTTCACGGCAGCGGTGCAACTGATTTTCGTGTTCAATCTTTTCTGGAGCATCTGGAAGGGTCCCAAGGCGCCGGCCAACCCCTGGAATTGCACCACCCTCGAATGGACCGTTCCTTCGCCACCGCCGTTCGACAACTTCGCCGGCGTACACCCCGTGGTGTACCACGGTGCGTATGAGTACAGCGTGCCCGGCGTGTCGGCGGATTTCATCATGCAGACCGACCCGACGAGCGTGCCCGCCTCGGGAGATTAGCGAATCCGCCGGCGATTAGCGCATCTATATGGGTATGGCCGCTTCACTCACTCACGATATTATCCAGGGCCCGCCACCCCCCATCGACACCGGGTGGGGCGGCGGCGGAGATGGTTCCGAGGGCCGCGGCGCCGACCGCCGCGCCTCATTCACCGGGCTCTTTGTAGGGCTGGCCGCGTGCACCATGGTATTCGCGGCCTTGACCAGCGCGTTTGTGGTGCGGCGCGGTCTCTCCGACATGAACGACTGGGTGAGCATCAGCAAGCCCAGCGTGCTGTTCTGGAATACCGGAATTCTGCTGCTCTCGAGCATCCTGCTGGATTGTTCGCGGCGCGCCCTGAAAGCCGGCGAGCGCAGCCAGTTCACCCTCTGGTGGACTTCCGCTACGGGGCTCGGAATTCTCTTCCTGGTGGGACAGGCGTATGCCTGGTACCAGTTGAAACAGGCGGGCATCTTTATCGCGACTAACCCCGCCAGTTCGTTTTTCTACGTTTTCACGGCGGCGCACGCGGCCCACATACTGGGCGGCGTGGG
>CAZARO010000995.1:0-2872 GCA_964487165.1 uncultured Solibacteraceae bacterium
TTGCAGTTGGGTCTGCGGAATACGCAACTGTATTTGCGAACTGGTGTACTTAGTAAGTCATACGGTGCGATCGTATCGATCGTAGCCTCGCACACGCGCTGGAGGCCGGCATCGGCGGTGGCTTGATCGCCAACCGGCGTTAGCGGGAGGAAAGGAAAACGGCAATGAAATGGTCTTGGAAAATCGCACGAGTCGATGGAGTGGAACTACGCATCCATCTTACCTTCCTGGTGCTGATCGCGTGGTTGGCGGTGAGCTACTGGATTACAGGCAAAAGCCTGCACAGCGTAATCGCGGGCGTAGGCTTCATTCTCGCTCTGTTCGCCTGCGTGCTATTGCACGAATTCGGCCATGTGCTGGCGGCGCGGCAGTTCGGCATCCGAACACGGTACATCACGCTGCTGCCGATCGGCGGGCTGGCGCGCCTGGAACGCATGCCGGAGGTCCCGAGCCACGAAGCCTGGATCGCGGCGGCCGGCCCGGCAGTGAATCTGGCGATCGCGCTGGTGCTCGATTCCTGGCTGACGTTCATGAACACCTGGCAGCCGTTCAGCCAGTTGCACCTCACCACCGGACCGTGGATCGAGCGCCTGTTGGTGGCCAACGTTACGCTGGTCATCTTCAACCTCATCCCGGCGTTTCCGATGGACGGCGGCCGCATCCTGCGCGCCCTGCTGTCGTCCCGCATGGGGCACACGCGCGGCACCGAAGTGGCCGCCTCGGTGGGGCAGGTCTTCGCGTTCGTCATGGGGCTGATCGGATTGTTCGTGAATCCCATGCTGCTGCTCATCGGACTCTTTGTGTGGATCGGCGCCGCGCAGGAGGCGAGCGCGGTGCAGTTACGCGCGGCGCTCTCCGATACGCCGGCGCGTGCCGTGATGCTCACCGATTTCGCGACCCTCGAAGCTCACGACAAACTATCGGAGGCGGTGCGCCTGACTCTCGCTGGAGGACAGCGCGACTTCCCGGTTGTCGAAGGCGGACGAGTCGCCGGCATGGTCTCCGGGAAGCGGCTGCTGGCCGCGCTGGCGAGTCACGGGTTGGATGAGCCGGTCACGGTGGCGATGGGCTCGGACTTCCCCGCCGCGGAATCGTCGGAGAAGCTGGATGCCGTGTTCCTGCGCTTACAAGATAATGGGGCCGGCGCGATCCCGGTAGTCGACAACGGCCTGATCGTGGGATTGATCACCATGGAGAACGTGCAGGAGTATTTGCTGATTCGGGCCACACTCAAGGAGTACAACGTGCGCGCGGAACAAGTCCAGCGCGGCGAACCGGTGGGGATGGCGGGAGACTGACCGCCACTTGCTTTGGAGGGAGTTGCGGTCCGGACGCTGGCCCGTCGCTAACGGCGAGCCGCAAGAACGATGTCCCCTGAGCACCGGTCCGTCTGGCTGTCTATCATCCCTAACCAAATTTCACCCCCGACGTCCAATCCATCGAACTCCGATGGGTAAAGAAAATGCCGAATTTCTCAAGGGCACGCTGGACATGCTCATTTTGCAGACGCTCAGCCGTGGACCGAACCATGGCTACGGCATAGCACTGCATATCCGGCGCCTATCGCAGGACGCTTTCAAAGTAGGGGAAGGGTCGCTGTATCCAGCGCTGCAAAGGCTGCTGGTCAACGGCTGGGTGCGCGCGGAGTGGGGGACCACCGAGACCGGCCGCAAGGCGAGGACCTACCGCATCACACTGGCGGGGCGGAAGCAATTGGCGGAGGAGGTCCGGAATTTCGACTTCCTGCTGGCCAACATCGCCCGCGTCATGGAGGGCGCATGAGATTCTGGAATCGTCTTCGCTTGCGGGCGCGCATGGGGCGCGTGGAAACCGAGCTTACGGACGAGATCCGCCTGCATCGCGAACTGCTGGAGGAGGAATTCGTACGTGAAGGAATGTCGCGCGGCGATGCCGCCAGGGCCACGGCCCTTCAGTTCGGGAACGCCTCGGCGGCAACCGACCTGAGCCGCGAGGAGTGGTCTTTTCCGCGATTCGACGCTGTCTGGAAGGATCTCGGGTTCGCCCTGCGTTTGATGCGGCGGCAGCCGCTGGTGACGGCTGTGGCGGTGCTGACCGTGGCTTTCGGAGTGGGTGCGAATACCGCGGTTTTCAGCGTCATCGAGACCGTGCTCCTGAATCCCCTGGGGATGCCGCACACCGCGGACGTAATGGTAGCGCGGGTACACATCGATAAGCTGCGCATGCGGCAGTCGCCCGTTTCGGGGATGGAATTCGCCGAGATTCACGCCATGCGGGACGCCTTCTCCGCGGTGGCCGCGGTGGAGGGCCGGGCGTGGACATACCAGAGCGGTGGCCAGGTGACGCGCCTGGTGGGCCGCGCAGTCACGCCGGAGTTCTTCGAGGTGTTCGGGGTGTCGCCCGCCCTGGGAAGATTTTTCAACGACGATGACCGGCAGAGCTTGGTGCTGTCGCACGCCATGTGGCAATCGCAATTCGGCGGCGATCCCGGCATCGTGGGGCGCACCGTGATGCTCGACGACACGCCGCATCAGGTGGTGGGAGTGGCCCCGCGGGACTTCCGCTTTCCGCCGGATGCGTCCGCCTGGTCGCCGCTGACGCTTTCTCCCGAACGCCTGTCGCGGCGTGGATACAGCATGAGCCTGCTGGTGTTCGCGCGGCTGCGCGCGGGTGTCACCGCCTTGCAGGCACGCGGCCGCATCGCCCGCCATACCGCCGGCATCGCCGCGGCTCCCGGCGGAAGGGACCTGAAGGAAATCGGGTACGGGATCGATCTGGACCCGTTCGCCGTGTATTTGGCCGGCGATCTGCAAGGTCCTCTGTGGCTGCTCTCGGTGGCGGCCCTGGCAGTGCTGCTGACCGGCTGCGCCAATGTCGCGGGGCTGCTGCTGAC
>CAZARO010000996.1:0-2872 GCA_964487165.1 uncultured Solibacteraceae bacterium
CCGATCAAAACCCTGCATATATTCAGTTTGGAAAAACCAATTTCCCATCCCGTACGTCCAAGAATTATGGCGCACACCGGAGGCGCTGGCGGCTACACTGTAGGAAGCGGATGAAACGCAAGGTTGTATTACTCTTGAGCCTGGTAGCCTGGGGTCAGGCTGGCTCGCCGGAGTACTTCTTCCCGTCACACCGGATCTCGGGTGTCGGGGTGGAGCGTGATGCCTTAACGACCGATGTTCTCCAGATGCGCACCGATCTCATGGTGCAATCGCAAACCTTCGGCATCATGCGCGAGCAGGAGGCCGTCAATGGCGCCCGCCGCGTCACCGACCCGAAGCTGCAGGCCATCGTCCACGCCGCCGCCCAAAGCAGCGGATTTCCGGCGTCGACCATCGAAGCTATCATCTACCTGGAAAGCTGGGGCGATCCGAAGGCCGAAAGCCCGGCCGGACCGAAGGGCATCATGCAGATCTCCGAAGCTACCGCCCACGATATGGGGCTGAGCATCGTGCGCGCCACGCGCTATAAGATCACGCGCGAAAAAGTGCTCGTCAAAAGCAAGAACAAGAGCACCAAGCCGAAGTACAAAACCGTGACGCACAAAGAGCCGTACACCGTGACGGTGCGCGACGACCGCCTGGAGCCGGACCGTGCGATTCCCGCCGCGGCGCGGTACCTGGCCGGCCTGGAACGCCATTTCGGCGGCCGGGATTGGGCCATCTTCGCGTACCATTGCGGCACCGGTTGCGTGACCTATATGAAGGACCTGACCAGCCGCGCGCGCGGTATTTCCAAGGATGAAATCACCGTGCCGCGGATGTTTTTTTCCTGCAGCCCAGGCTGGAATCGCGAGCTGTATCAGGCCATCCAGCAGCAGATGCTGCGCGACTATTCACCCACTTATTACTTCCGCATCCAACGCGCCGCCCAGTTACTCGCCCTCTATCGCCGCGACCCCGAAGAGTTAGCGGCGCTGCAGAAGGAATATAAGAACCAGTGGGCTTCCGGTCCGCGCGCGCCGCACCGGCTTTCCGCCTGGCTCCGTCCGGACGACCTGATTTACCGCACCGAGCAGGATATCCGCGCCAACCCGGGAGCGCACCTGATGAAGGCGGGGGACAGCGCCGAGTATCTGGGCTACAGCCTGCAACTTCCGCTGCTCGATTCGGCGATCGCGGATTACTCGCAGGCCGCGCCGGCGGCGCTGGGCGCTCTCACCTACGTGGCTTTCGAGACGCGCCGCCTTTTCGCGGAGCGCAACGCTCCCGGCGAGACTTTCGAGCCTCTGGCCGTCGTCGCGCTGGTGGAACCTCAGGATTACGCGCGGCAACAGACGTCGCAGCACGAGGCCTTCGCGCACAGCTCGGGGCAGGTCTTCGACATCGACACGGCACGCCTGCCGGCCGGCGAACTGGAATGCCTGCGCTTCGTGCTCGACGACCTCGGGTGGAGCGGATACCTGGGCTTCGTGGAAGATGGCGCGGATCGTTTGCACATCGGCTGCTCGCCGGATTCGCGCGAGTTCTTCTCGAATGTCTGGCAGGAGGCCCAGGAACACCTGGCGAACTGAACGCAGTTAAACACGACGTCGTTGATCGCTGCGCGATCAAACCGCTTGCTTACGCGCGCAGCTCAGTAGGCGCCTCTCACAGAGCCGTGACCGTCAGGGAGCGGTCCGCAGGATGCCAGAGACCGCTTGCTTACGCGCGCGGCTCAGTATGCGCCTCTCACCGAGCCGCGACCGCGAGGGAGCGGTCCGCAGCATGCCAAAGACCGCTTGCTTACGCGCGCGGCTCAGTATGCGCCTCTCACCGAGCCGTGACCGCGAGGGAGCGGTCCGCAGCATGCCAGAGACCGCTTGCTTACGCGCGCGGCTCAGTATGCGCCTCTCACCGAGCCGCGACCGCGAGGGAGCGGTCCGCAGCATGCCAAAGACCGCTTGCTTACGCGCGCGGCTCAGTATGCGCCTCTCACCGAGCCGTGACCGCGAGGGAGCGGATGCGCAAAATACTTATGACCCTCCGTTTTAGAAGTGCAGCATCCGCACCAGCAGCCCCGCCAGCGTCCCGCCCAGCAACGGCCCCACGATTGGAATCGGCGCGTAGCCCCAGTCCGAACCCTCCTTCATCGGAATCGGCAGGATCGCGTGCGCGATTCGCGGCCCCAGATCGCGCGCCGGATTGATGGCGTACCCGGTAGTTCCGCCCAGGCTCAGGCCGATGCCCCAAATCAGGCTGCCCACCAGGTACGGTCCCAGGCCCGCCGCCGGACCGGTGGCCGCCACCGCTTTGGAGAAAATCGCATCGGCCACCAGCACCAGAATAAAGGTGCCGATAATCTCGCTGACCAGATTCGCGAGCGGAGCGCGGATGGCCGGAGCGGTACAGAAGCAGGCGCGCTTCAAATCGGCCTCGGGCGTTTCGCGCCAGTGCGGCAGGTAGTGCAGCCACACCAGGCATGCTCCCAGGATGGCGCCGGCCATCTGCGCCGCGCTATACCATCCCACCTTGCTGAAATCCCCGGAGACTACCGCGGCCCCCACGCTCACCGCCGGATTGAGATGGCCGGGAGCGCCGCAAGCCATGGCGGTAAAAACTCCGGCCATCACGGCGAAACCCCAGGTTGTGGTGATCGCCATCCACCCCGCGTTTTCGCCCTTGGACTTGCGCAGCAGCACGGCGGCAACCACGCCGTTCCCAAGCAGGATCAGGACCATGGTGCCAAGGAACTCTCCCAAAACTCCCTGTGGCATTTATTCCTCCAGCCAGTCGAATGACCGGGTGACCGCTTTTTTCCAGAAGCCGTACATCCGTTCCCGCCGCGCCGCGTCCATTCGCGGTTTCCAGGTGTGGTCCACCGACCATTGCGCGC
>CAZARO010000997.1:0-2870 GCA_964487165.1 uncultured Solibacteraceae bacterium
CCCACGCCTGGGCGTGCAGGAAGCCGGCAAGACTAAGCAAAAGAAAGGCCCGCGACACAAGCAGTTTGGCGCACCCCATATTTGTTCATCCGGCCGGACGTCAGTGGGCTGCGGCCTTGGCTTTCCACTGCAGCGCCTGGTCGATAGCCTCGAAGTAACGGTCCGAGTCGCTGGGAGTTCTTAGCAGGCAGTGAAACTTCTTCTGCGTCGCCGAATCTTCCTGCTTGGTGCTCTGGTAGGCCACCGGCAGAAGGGCCGGACGAAACGGAGAGGACGTTACCCGCTGGCTCAGTTGATCGGCCACGGCCACGTCGGCCAGGACCAGGTCGTATTTCTGGGTCTTCAGAGCGCTGTCCAGGGTGGCGGCGTCTTCGACGAATCGAAATCGATGCCCCGCCTTTTTCACATCCGGTTGCAGCTGGATTTGACGAACCAGCACCGAGCTCCGCAGATCGGGCTGGGTATATGCAAGTATGGCCAGCGGACGTCCCAGCTTGAGTTGCGAGATGCGTACGCGCATTACCAGCATGAGCTTGTCGCCACAAGCGAACACGATTGCCGTCGCCAAGAACAGAACAATCGATAGCTTACGCATGCCGGCACCGCCCGATGGGAGGAGTATACTCTCGGTGGTTGGGACTGTCAAGATAAAGCATCCGATACGAGCTTCCGGTTCAGATCGCCAATGGAACCCGCGCTCATCGCGCCGGCACGATGAAGCTTCTCCGGCATCTTCGCCGTAATGGCTGCGTGCTACGCCGCGAAGGCACAGTTCCAAGGCACTCCGAAATCGCCGACTTACTGGCAAGAAAGTATGTCGAAAGCTGTCGATTCCCGATCCGCCCGGCTAAGTCATATGGCGTTACACACCGAAGTGGGTAGTAGCGGTTACCGTCGCATTTCGTTGACTTCAACATCCAGCCGACTCACGTCCTGTTGAGCAGCCAGTTCCTCGAACGTAGGCGAGACGGCGTTCCGCGTTGGGGAGTTCGCGACAGGCTTGGCCCTGTTATCCACGAAATTCACAATAGCAGCTTCGAGGCCGTCCTTTCGAAATTGCAGTGGGCTTGGCGGGCAGCGATTCACGGACGAAGGACCACCCGGCCAGATGCGCCCTCAGCCACCAGCCGATAACCTTCGCGCGCCTCGTCGAGCGGCAGCACTTTGCCTACCGGAGGCGCCACCAGCGCGCCTGCCTCAAATCCCGGCGCCAGCAGGCGCAGCGTTTCCCCCGCGGCCACCAGATCGCGCTTCAGCGAATCCACGCCCAAGAGCTGCAGCTCATGGCGATAGAACTCCACGATGTCGAACTCGACGCGCGGTCCTTTACCGCCGCTGATCTCGATCACCCGCCCGCGATGGGCCGCTATTTTGAGCGCCGTCTCGATCATGGCGCCGCCCACGGTATCGAGCACCACATCCGCGCGGACGGCCTCCAGTTCCTCTGCCGATTCGATCCGGACGTCCGCGCACCTGGCGGCCGGCGAGTCCGCGGGGAGCGGCCCGCGGCTGATCGCGATGACGCGCGCGCCCACATATTTCGCCAACTGGACTGCCGCGGAACCAACTCCGCCGCCCGCGCCGATGACCGCCAGCGTTTCGCCCTTGGAGAGCCGCGCGTACTCCACCACGCCGATCCACGCCGTCAGGAAGGTAACGCCACATGAGGACGCCGCTTCATGCGATAGAGCGCCCGGCTTGCGCACCATGCTCGCCCTCGGAACCACGATGTACTCCGCGTGCGTGCCATCGCGCGTGAATCCGACATCGCCGCCGGTACCCCAGACCGGCACGCCGATCCACTCGGCCGGCCCTTCCACCACCACTCCGGAATAGTCGCGGCCCGGTATGCGCGGCAAGGTGGTCTGCGACATCCGGCCGGCGACATTCTTGACGTCGCTGGGATTGATGGCAGCGGCCGCCATGCGCACCACCGCCGTGGAATCGGTAGCGTGCGGGTCGGGCCGCTCGACCAGGTGCAATTGCGAGGGATCGCCAAACTGGCGGAACTCGATGGCCCGCATGATCAGGCGCGGAGCAGCCCCAACTGCTCGATGCATTTATATCCGGGGAAGACCTGCGCGACGTTCGCCTGCCCCAGGTGGCCGCTTACCAGCTCACTCAACACGCCGCGGAAATCCGTAGTGACGGCCAGGTCGCGGCCCTCGTATAACTGCTCCTTTTCGAGCCCCGGCCACTTGCCATAAACTTTGCCGCCGCGGACCGGACCGCCCAGCACCAACATGAGGCTGCCGTGACCATGATCCGTGCCGTTGTCGCCATTCTCCTCCGCGGTGCGCCCGAATTCCGACATGGTGACGAGCACGATGTCTTCCATGCGGTCGCCCATGTCCTGACAAAAGCCCGCCAGCGCGGAGCCGAACTGGCGCAGCAGTTGCGGCATTTGCTGCTGCTCACTCTGATGATGGTCCCATCCGCCGATTTCCGCGAACGCCGCTTCCACACCGGCATTGCCCTTGATGAGCCGCGCCACCTGCTGCAAGCTGCGGCCTAACTCGCTGCCTCCGTACTCCGCCTTGTTTTCGGGAATGTAGCGGCCGGCGGTCAGCGACTGAATCATCTTCATGGCCGCGAATGCATCCTTGCCGGCGCCGGCCAACTGCTTGTCGCCGGATGCGCCGTACATGCTTTCCAGAATCGACGCGGTGTCGTCGTTCATCCTGTAGTGCTGCATGTCCCCGAGCGCGATGGCGGAGCGGTCTCCGCGCAAGGTGCGGGGCAGCTCCGCGCCCACGGCGATGGCGCGCAGCGGCGTGGTCTCCGGCGTAGGCGCCGGCAGGGCGCGATTCAGCCAGCCATCGCCTTTCGCCCCGGGAGTGCCCGACTCCATGAAATCCTGCGCGTCGAAG
>CAZARO010000998.1:0-2866 GCA_964487165.1 uncultured Solibacteraceae bacterium
TGGGAATGCAGCGGCAGCAGATAATGGCTGCCGCCCACGTCAGTGAAATCGTAATCCAGCACCAACACGACATTCTGTACGGAGAAGTCCCGCGGGAAGTCGTCCGCCACAGCCATTATCCGCACCACCATTTTGGTCGCCTCGTCGATATACACGTACCCGTGTTGGCCCACCCTCACCCGCTCCTCGTCGCGCCGGCTGGTCCCCGAGGTGATCTGGTAATCCGAGTTGGCCGCCGAGATCGCAAACGAGTAAACGTGCGTGGGCCGCGAGCGCAGCAGCGTCCAATGATCCCAACTGCGATTGGTGCGCGAGTGCAGCGCGAATATCGCCGCCAGCATGCTTCCGAATTCGCCCTCCGTGATGGCGCCGCGCATCTGCTCGTAAGACAGGCCTGTGGAGTGATTGTTCACGGTCATCAGCTTGTACTCTTCCCGCCGCTCGAAGTAAGTGAGTTTCAGCACCAGCGTATCGGCCTGCCGCCACTCGCCCCTGTCGTTGGGATCGACATACCGCCGCACCACCTCGCTGCAAATGAAATCCGGCAAGCTGTCGGTATAGACGTTAGCGTTCTCGTGAGCCGCGTTCCAGATCTGCACCTGTTCCGCTGCCGAGGGCGCCGGCGGCTCCGCAATGGCCGGCGTTGCGGGACGCGGCAGGCGCGACGACCGGTCCCGCAGGAGCAGCAACTCCGCCACCGTCTCAGGGCCCGCGCCTTCGCTCTGCAGCGTCTCGATGGTGCGGTCGTCCAAGCGCTCCATCAGCCGCACCTTGCGAAGGTCCTTCGCTACCCGGCTGTCGCTGTGGCTGCGCTGCAGCTCGGCGCGCACCTGCGCCACCAGGTCGCTCACCGAACCGCGCCCTTCGGCCGCGACGCTCAAACAGGCGGTGAACACAATGACATGGAAGCGCAGCCGCATACTTCTGATTCTCTAGACGACGGCGCGGGGCGCGCCGTTACCCGCCCACCGGCGCGGCTTCGGCAATCTCTCGTTCCACGGCTTGAAACTTCTCGAAGTTCTTATTGAAACGGGAGCTCAGGTCGCGCGCCGCTTTATCGTACGCCGATTTGTCCGCCCACATTCCCCGGGCATCCAAGAATTCGGCCGGCACACCGGGGCAAGTTGCCGGCACGGCCACCTTAAAGACAGGGTCCGTCACCATGGCGACGCCGCGGAGTTCGCCCGATAGCGCGGCATTCAGCATGGCACGCGTGTAGCGCAGCTTCATGCGCTCACCCACGCCGAACGGGCCGCCGGTCCATCCGGTGTTCACCAGCCAGCAGGACGACCCGCAACGCCGCAGCCGCTCGCCCAACAGCGACGCATACGCCGACGCCGGACGGGGTAGGAACGGCGCCCCGAAGCAGGCGCTGAAGGTGGCCTGCGGCTCTTTGCCCAAACCGCGCTCCGTGCCTGCCACTTTGGCCGTGTAGCCGCTCAGGAAGTGATACATGGCCTGCTCGGGAGTGAGCCGCGAAATCGGCGGCAGCACGCCGAAGGCATCGGCGGTAAGGAAAATCACATTGCTCGGAGGCCCACCCACGCTGGGAATGAGCGCGTTCTCGATGAACTCCAGCGGATAGGCGGCGCGCGTGTTCTCCGTGATTTCCTCGGAATTGAAATCCAGCAGCCGCGATTCCGGATCCATCTCCACGTTTTCCAGAACCGTGCCGAAGCGGATGGCCTTCCAGATCTGCGGCTCCTGCTCCTCGGAAAGCCGTATGCACTTGGCATAACAGCCGCCCTCGAAATTGAAAACGCCCTGATCGCTCCAGCCATGCTCATCGTCGCCGATCAACCGGCGGAGCGGGTCAGCCGATAGCGTAGTCTTTCCGGTGCCCGAAAGCCCGAAAAAGAGCGCCACATCGCCGGCTACGCCCTGGTTGGCCGAGCAGTGCATGGGAAACACGCCCCGCTCCGGCAGCAGGTAATTCATGATGGTGAAGGCCGATTTCTTCATCTCGCCGGCATATTGCGTCGCGCAGATGAGCACCACCCTCCTCTTGAAGTTGATCACGATGCAGGTTTCCGAGTTGGTGCCCTCTTCCGCCGGATCGGCCTGGAAATCCGGTGCGAACAGGATGGTGAACTCCGGCCGGTGTTCTTCGCCCTCCTGCAGGCCCGGACGAATAAACAGCTGCAGCGCGAACAGACTGTGCCATGCGTACTGGCTGATCACGCGCAGCGGCAGCGTGTAGGGCGGATCGGCGCCCACGCGGCAATCCTGCACGAAGACGTCGCGCCCGTGCCAAAACGATTGCATGCGGGCATACAGGCGGTCAAAATGCGCCTCCGACATGGGCTGGTTGACGGCGCCCCACTGTACCGTGGAGTCTGTGATCTCGTCCCGAACGATGAACTTGTCTTTGGGCGAACGGCCCGTGAACTGCCCCGTTCGAACCACCAGCGATCCGTTATTCGCCAGGTGTCCCTCGCGGCGCTGGATGGCGCGCTCCAGGAGCTGGGACACCCCCAGGTTGAAATACGCCTGGTTGACATGACGGATTCCGAGGCTCTCAAGGCCGGAATGACTAACGTGAGTTCCGTTCGCTTGTTGACTTTGCTGACTGGGCATTTTACACCAAACTCCGGTTGTGTACTTATCGTAATATGGTCTCATGAAACGGCTTCTCGGGGTATTTGGGTTGGCGGCGCTGTGCCTGCCGCAGTGCGCCCTGCCCCAGGTGATTGAGGTCCAGTCCAACGGCATCTTATACCAGACGCTGACCAAGTCTGGCGTCACCGTGATGTTCAACCACCTCCCCGGCGCCCTGCACCAATACGCTATCGTGCAGGTGGCTGTTTCCAACGGTTCGCAAGGCCCCTACATCATCCGGCCGGAAGATTTCAACTTCGAACGGACG
>CAZARO010000999.1:0-2860 GCA_964487165.1 uncultured Solibacteraceae bacterium
CGGCGGACGTGGTCTTCATGGGCGGCACGCTGGCGCGGCGCGGCGGCCACAACATTCTGGAGCCGGCGCTCTTCGGCAAGCCGGTAATCACCGGGCCGCACATGGAGAACTTCCAGGCCATCGCGGACGATTTCCGCGCCGCCGAGGCCAGCGTCCCGATCGGCTCCGGCGCGGAGCTTGCCGCCGCCGTGGAACGATTGCTGGCCGCGCCGGACGAAGCCCGCGAGATCGGGTCTCGTGGGCGCCGGCGCGCCGAAGCCCAACGCGGCGCCTCGGCACGCGCCGTCGAGGAGTTGCGGCGATTGCGGACCGTGCCGGCATATCGCCCCGCGGTGCCCTGGTATCAGCTCGCGTGGCTGCTGGCGCGCGTCTGGGAATGGGGCTCGCATCGCCGACAGCGGGGCGATTTGCGCCGCCTCCGCCGGCTGCCCGTCCCGGTGATCAGCGTGGGCAACCTTACCATGGGGGGGACGGGCAAAACGCCGTGCGTGCTGCGGCTGGCGGAGTTGCTGGTGGCGCACGGCCGAAAGCCCGGAATTCTCACCCGCGGATACGGCCGGCAATCGCCTATCCAGTGCCTGCTGGTGGCGGCCGGCGAACCCGTCGCGCAGCATCACTCCGGAGATGAGGCGCAGATTTTCATTCGCGCGGGAATCGCGCCCGTGGGGATCGGCGCCGACCGCTTCGATTCGGGCAGGCGCATGCTGGAGAAATTCGATGCCGGCGTGCTGGTGCTGGACGACGGGTTTCAGCACCGCAAGCTCGCGCGCGACGTGGACATCGTGCTGGTGGACGCGCTCGATCCATTCGGCGGCGGCGACGTCTTTCCGTTGGGGAGCTTGCGCGAGCCGATCGCGGGCTTGTCGCGCGCCGGCGTGGTGCTGATCACGCGCTGCGAGGCGTCGGACCTGGCCGCGCCGATTGCCCGCGAGGTGGCACGGTGGACCGCGGCGCCGATCTTCCAATCGTCAGTGGAACCGCGCGCCTGGGTGGAGCACGCCACCGGCAAGCGTTTCGCCATCGGCGAGCGACCCTTCCAGCGCGTTGGCGCCTTCTGCGGCCTGGGAAATCCGGCCACATTTCGCCGCACCCTGGAGGCTCTCGGGGTGGAAATCGCCGGCTGGGTCGAGTTTGACGACCACCATCGCTACCGCCCTCGCGAGTTGCGCCACCTGGCGCAGCACATGGCGGCCAGCGGAGCGACGGCGCTGGTGACCACGCAAAAGGACTCCATCAATCTATTCGAGAGCGCGGCGGAACTGACCGCACCGCTGCCGCTTTATTGGCTCGAAATCGGCGTCCGCATCGAAGGCGAAGAGGAATTCCTACGGGCGGTGGAGAGTCGAATATTTGAGAAGTGATCCGGCGTGGCGACCAAATTCGCTCGCCGCGCATCGAATTTGCATGGAATTTAGACAGTTAGGAAAGAGCGGGCTAAAAGTCCCAGCTCTTTGCCTGGGCACAGGAACATTCGGCGGTGGGAATGAGTTTTTCCGGGCATGGGGCGAGACCGATGTGAAGGAAGCTACGCGTCTTGTCGAGGTGTGTCTGGAAGCGGGAGTCAATTTCTTCGATACCGCGAATGTGTACTCGCAGGGGCTTTCCGAGGAAATCCTCGGGGAAGCGATTCGACCCATTCGCCGCGAGCAGATCCTCATCTCCACCAAAGCCACGTTTCCCTTTGGCGATGGCCCGAATAACTTGGGGTCATCGAGGCATCATCTGGCCCGGCAGATCGAGGGCAGCTTGAAGCGGCTGAAGACGGATTACATCGACGTCTATCACATGCACGGCTTCGACGCGCTGACGCCCCCGGAGGAAACACTCTCCACCTTGGATGAGGCGGTGCGGCAAGGCAAGCTGCGCTATATCGCGGCGTCGAATTTCTCCGGCTGGCACCTGCAAAAGTCGCTGGCGGTTAGTGCCGAATATGGATGGGCAAGGTATGTGGGCCACCAGGTCTATTACTCCTTAGTGGGCCGCGACTACGAGTGGGAGTTGATGCCGCAGGCGCTGTCGGAAGGCGTTGGCGCATTGGTTTGGAGTCCGCTCGGTTGGGGCCGCCTCACCGGGAAGATTCGCCGCGGCCAGCCTCTGCCGAACGTGAGCCGGTTGCACAAGACAGCGGAACAAGGGCCTCCTGTGCCATACGAGTATCTTTACAAGGTGGTGGAGGCACTCGAGTCGCTTGCCGCGGAGACTGGGCACACCGTGCCGCAACTGGCTCTGAATTGGGTACTGCGAAAGCCGACAATCTCCAGCGTGATCATCGGGGCACGCAATGAACAGCAGTTACGCGACAATCTGGCCGCGGCGAACTTTGCACTTACAGTCCAACAGGTAGCGCGGCTGGATGAAGTAAGTCAGCCATCGGTACCCTATCCCTACTGGCATCAGCGGCTGTTCCAGAATCTCAATCCGCTGCCTCCCTCACACCGTCCTTGAGATCAGATCTCGCTCCGTTGCCCGGTGATTGGAGCTGGCTCGAACGGCGTTCACGATGGTGGCATCCGTCCGGTTGCACGTTGCCTCAACGCGACTTGGCGCGAGCGTCTGCGGGCACATCCGCAAGATGCGGGTGATACGGCAAGGTAGCATCGAGCGCGTCCTGTTGTTCGAGCAGGATGAAATCAAGTACCGGGCGGTGATAAACTTCAGGCATGAGTCGGGTTGAGGAGATCGAAGCGGCTATAGAGGGACTGCCCCCGGAAGAGTACCAGCGTATCGTCCAATGGCTTCAGCTCCGCGAACAAAAACGATGGGATGACCAGATGGATGCGGACTCTGCTGCCGGCAAGCTCGATTTCCTTTTTGATGAAGCTGACCGTGAATCGGCGAAGGGCCTTCTTCGGGAGTGGCC
>CAZARO010001000.1:0-2860 GCA_964487165.1 uncultured Solibacteraceae bacterium
GATCATCTGCGTGAAGCCGCCGGCAATGACATGCCGCTCCCATCCGGGGTTCTCGAACCACACCAGTTCCGGCATGCCGCTGGCGAGCGCGATCAGGTCGGGCTTGCCATCGTGATTGAGGTCGGCGATTACCACCTGGTAGCCGCCGCGCAATCCGGTGGCGACGGTGTGTTCCGTGAACTGCGCCGAGGAGGCTGCCAGCAAGGGGAGAGCAAGGAACGGCCAGATTCGAATCACGTTCCACAGTATACTCCCGAGGCTTTGGAGAGCGGCCGGCTGAGATAAGTGACGTCGTGACGTCGTGACCGCTCAGGTATAATCGGAGCGTGCCTGTACCGGCTTCAAAAGGAAAGAATCCCACCGCCCTTGCTCTGGGACGGAAGGGTAGCTTGAAGGGTGGTCCTGCACGGGCGGCCAAACTCACGTCCGAGCAGCGCAGCGAAAGCGCCCGCGCGACGGCTCAATCGCGGCGGGCGAAGTCCAACGGCGCCGACACCTCCGACGGCGCTCTGTTAGCCCTGTTGAAGCGTCTCAAGGCGGCGAGTGACCCAACCGAGATCCGACGGCTCTCAAATCGCATTGAGCGAGTGATCTTCCATCAGCAATACAAGAATACCTAGAAAGTGAAAGATCAAGAAGCCTCCACCAAGGGGAATTCTGAATCACCTGCTCAAACGCTATCGCGAGGGACGAATCCAGGACTCCGATTTGCTCGAATGGAAGCATTGGATGGAATCCAACCCAGCGGTGAATTGCCCTCGACCTTCTTGACGCCCGGCATGGCCGTCGAGGGCGAAGAAGTCGAATAAGAGACATACTCGCGGCTTTCCCGCCCCCTGCTATAGTGCTGTCTTATGCCTTCCGCTTCCGTACTCGACGCGATTGGGAATACGCCACTCGTCCAGTTGCGCAGCGTGGTTCCCCCTGGCGCCGCGCGCATATTTGTAAAGCTGGAATATTACAACCCCACAGGATCTTATAAGGACCGCATGGCGCTTTCGACTATCGAAGGCGCCGAGCGCAGAGGCGCGCTGCGGCCCGGCATGCGCGTGGTGGAATACACCGGCGGCAGTACGGGATCTTCGCTGGCGCTGGTCTGCGCGGTGAAAGGCTATCGCTTCACGCCCATCTCTTCCGACGCATTTGCCCGCGAGAAGCTGGACACCATGCGCGCCCTGGGCGGCGAGCTCATCATGGTGCCCAGCGAGGGCGGCAAGATTACTCCCGAACTGTTTACGCGCTTCAAAGAGGCAGTCGCGCGAGAAACCGCCCAGCCCGGCGTTTTCTGGGCCGACCAGTTCAATAATCCTGACGTAGTGGAAGGCTACACCCCCATGGGCCGGGAACTGATGGCGCAAGTGGATTCCCCCATCGCCGCGTACTGCGCCGCGGTCGGCTCGGGCGGCATGCTGGTAGGGGTTTCGCGAGCTTTCAAGGCGGCCCGATTCCCGGCGCGCATCGTGGCGCTGGAACCGGCGGAATCCCCGCTGCTCACCGCCGGCCAGGCAGGGGCGCATCGCGTGGAAGGCGTGGGCGTGGGTTTCCGCCCGCCGCATCTGCAGCCCGGCGATTACGATGAGGTCCGCACCGTGCCGGAGGCCGCGGCGCGCGTCATGGCCCGGCGCCTCGCCCGCGAAGAAGGTATCTTCGCCGGCACATCGACGGGGCTCAACGTGGCGGCGGCCGTCGAACTGGCGGTGGAACTTGGGTCCCAGGCAACGGTGGTCACGGTCGCGGTCGACAGCGGGCTGAAGTATCTGGCTGGGGATCTGTACTCGGGCTATTGAGTCTCGCGTAATAGAGTGACGCTGGAGCGGGCTCGGCGGGGCAGGATGGATCCTGCGCGCCGGTCCGAAGCGGGTTACCAACCCGCCGCAGGTTGCCAACCTGGCCCACTGCCTGGCTGCAGTTGGCGGTCAGACGGGCAACGCTACGTCCGTCAGTTGCCCTTTTTCCAGATGATGCAGCACCGTCGCATCGTGCGCCGCCGCCGGATCGTGCGTCACCATCACGATCGTCTTGCCGAACTCCCGATTCAGGCGCCGGAGAATGGTGCGCACATCTTGCGCGGAGGCCGCGTCGAGGTTGCCGGTCGGCTCGTCGGCGAGAATCAGCGCCGGGTCGGTGACGATGGCGCGCGCAATCGCCACGCGCTGCTCCTGGCCGCCGGAAAGCTGCCGCGGTAAATGATGCAGCCGCTCCTCCAGGCCCACCAGCTTCAACGCCGTGATGGCGTGCTCCCTCCGCTCGGCCTTTTTGAGGTTGGTCAGCTTGAGCGGCAACTCCACGTTCTCCAGCGCGGTGAGCACCGGAATGAGATTGAACTGCTGGAAGATGAAGCCGATATTCTCGTTCCGCCAATGCGCGATCTCGCGGTCGCTCATCTCGCCCAGCGAATGGCCCAGCACTCGCATCGTCCCCGAACTCGGGCGATCCATCGCCGCGATCAGGTGCAGCAGCGTCGATTTGCCCGAACCCGAGGGGCCCATCAGCACCACGAATTCGCCCTTATCGATGCTGAGAGTCACGTCCTTGAGTGCCACCACGTGGAATTCGTCGCGCACGAACTCCTTGCTGAGTTTGTCGGTCTCGATAATTATTTCGCTCATAGATTTCACCCCTTCATCCTTACTTTGTCGCCATCTTTCAGCCCCGCGGGCGCGCTGATCACCACGTCTTCGCCCCCGATGAGTCCCTCTTCGATGCGCACGCTCTGATTGCTCGCCGCCCCCGTTTTTACCGCGCGGCGCACGGCCCGGCCGTCGAGCACTACGAAGACAGCGCCTTCGCGCACCGCCGCGGCCGGCACCATCACCACCGGCTTCTGCGGCTCGCTGCCGGTGCGCGCGGGCTTCTCGTC
>CAZARO010001001.1:0-2859 GCA_964487165.1 uncultured Solibacteraceae bacterium
AATCGCGAAGCATCGAGGATTGGAAGACCTACCTGCGCTGGCACCTGGTGCATGGCGCGGCGCCGTACCTTTCGCGCGCCTTCGTGGACACCAATTTCAGCTTCTACAGCAAGACCCTGCGCGGTGTCGCCGAGTTGCGGCCGCGCTGGAAGCGCTGCGTCACCTTCGTGGATAGTGACCTGGGAGAAGCTCTCGGCCAGGTCTTCGCCGCCAAGACTTTCACTCCCGACACCAAGGCCCGCGCGCTCGCCATGACCAACGAGATCGAAAAGGCCATGGAGGGGGAACTCACGCAGATCGACTGGATGAGCGCTGCCACCAGGAAACAGGCGCTCATCAAACTGCACGGCATGGTCAACAAAATCGGCTATCCCGATAAGTGGCGCGACTACAGCTCCGTCGAGATTGTGCGCGGCGATTTTCTCTTCGACGTTAATCGCGCCACCATCTTCGAATCCAAACGCGAGTTGGCCAAGATCGGCAAGCCGGTAGACCACAGTGAGTGGCAAATGACGCCGCCGACGGTGAACGCCTATTACGATCCGCAGATGAACGACATCAACTTTCCAGCCGGAGTCCTGCAGCCGCCGCTCTACGATCCTAAGATGGACGATGCGCCCAACTACGGCAACACCGGCGCCACCATCGGCCACGAATTGACCCACGGCTTCGACGACCAGGGCCGCCAGTTCGACGCCAAGGGCAATCTGCGCGACTGGTGGACCAAGCAGGACGCCGCCAAGTTCGTCGCGCGGGCGGCTTGCGTTTCCGACCAGTATTCCACCTACACCGTGATCGACGACATCAAGATCAACGGCAAGCTGACCAACGGGGAAGACATCGCCGACCTGGGCGGCACCACCCTGGCGTACATCGCATGGAAGGCCGCCACCAAAGGGCAGGACCTCAAGCCGGCCGACGGGTTCACCCCCGAGCAGCGCTTCTTCGTGGGCGCGGCGCAATGGGCCTGCGGCGACGAGCGCCCCGAAAATAAGCGGCTCAACGCCGTGACCAACGAGCATTCGCCCAATGAATACCGCATCAACGGCGTGGTGGCCAATATGCCGCAGTTCGGGCAGGCGTTTTCCTGTAAAGCGGGCCAGCCTATGATGCGGCAGAACGCCTGCCGCATCTGGTAACCGGTGGGCCGCGCGTTCACACTGTGCATCGGGACGAACAGCCCAAGCGACTCGCAATTCTGAGAAACTGAAGAAATCAGCAATGCGTCCTTCGATTCGAATGAACAATGCGCAAAAGCGCCAGTGGGGCCTGGCGGCCAACCTCGGTCTAGCCGTGATCGCGTCCTTTTTGCTGCCGGCTTTGTGCCCGGCGCAGACTCCCCCGGTCTTCACCATTAGTACCGTCGCCGGTTCCGGGCCTCCCGCCACGGCGGGCTATGGCGGCGACGGATTTGCCGCCATCAGCGCCAATCTCAACGGCCCGGCCAGCGTTGCCTTCGACGCCAAGGGCAACATGTACATCTGCGACCAGGTGAATAACGTCATCCGCATGGTGAACGCCAGCACCGGCAACATCTCCACCGTGGCCGGCAATAATTCCGCCGGCTATAGCGGGGACGGAGCTACCGCCATCAGCGCCCAGATCAACGCTCCCGATTCGATTGTGGTGGACAGCAAGGGCAATTTCTATTTTTCCGATTTCAGCAATGGCGTAGTCCGCATGGTGAACACCTCCGGCATAATCTCCACTTTCGCCGGTTCACAAGCCCAAGGCAGGTCGTACTCGGGCGACGGCGGCGCGGCTACGGCCGCCGGCATGTTTAGCCCCGCGGGCATCGTCTTCGATTCCTCCGGCAATATGTATATCTCCGATTTCGGAACCGGTTTCGGCACCAACAAAACGGGAAATGACCGCATTCGCGAGGTACTGGCGGCTAGCGGCAACATCACCACCATCGCCGGAGATGGCACCGTCGGTTTCGCCAACGGCGGCGGCGTGGCGCTCGCGGCGGAGCTCAACGGCGTCGGACAGATTGCCATAGATTCCAATGGCAACCTTTACCTGGCCGACAGCGAGAATAACGAGGTCCGCAAAATCGTCCTGGCCACCGGTACAATCTCCATCGTGGCCGGCAGCCCTGTGGCCACGGCCGGTTACTCCGGCGACGGATTCCAGGCAGTTAACGCCCTGCTCGACCATCCGACGGGTGTTGCCGTGGATAAGGCGGGCAACGTGTACATCTGCGATGAATCCAACGACGTCATCCGCATGGTGACGCCCGACGGCATTATTCACACCATTGCCGGCAGCGCTGCCGCTCCCAACCCCGGCTACAGCGGCGACGGCGGCCCCGCGCTCAGCGCGCAATTCAACGGACCCTATCACATCACGCTCGACTCCTCGGGAAATCTATACGTGGCGGACTACGGCAACTTCGTGATCCGCAAGCTGGTCCCGAGTGCCGCGCCGCCCGGCGGGCAGCCTGCTCCCTCAATCCGGACCAGCAGCGGCGTAATCAGCGCCAGCGATTTCGGCGCCCTTCCGGCCATCGCGCCCGGTTCCTGGGTCGAAATTTATGGGACCAACATGGCCTCCACTACGCGCCAATGGGCCACCACCGATTTCGACGGAGTCAACGCCCCCACGTCGCTCAACAATACAACCGTGTCGATTGGCGGCCAGTCCGCTTTTGTGGAATACATCAGCCCCACGCAAGTCAACGTGCAAGTGCCGGGCACCATCGGTCTGGGTACGCAGCCCGTTGTCGTCACCACGCCGGCAGGAAACAGCGCGGCGTACAACGTTACCGTCGGTCTGGAGGAGCCCGCCCTATACGCTCCCGCGGCCTTCAAAATCCTCGGCGTTCCCTATGTCGGAGCGCTGTTTCCCGATGGGACT
>CAZARO010001002.1:0-2858 GCA_964487165.1 uncultured Solibacteraceae bacterium
AGGATGGCACGCGCGTCCCCGTGCTGATTGCCACGGCTGTATTGAAGCTCGCTCCGTTTCGATGGATTACCTTCGCGCAGGATCTTGGCGAGCGCGGCCGGATGGAGAATGTCGCCGACGAAGCTGCCGCGCCCGCGCAGGATTTCGAGGCGATTGTGGGCTCCAGCGCGGCGCTCGAACGGGCCAAGAGGCTGGTGGAACTGGTGGCGCCGACCGACGCGACGGTTTTGATCCTGGGAGAAACCGGCACCGGGAAGGAACTGGTGGCGCGCGCCGTCCATCGGATGAGCCCGCGCAAACATTTGCCCTTTATCACTCTGAACTGCGCCGCGATTCCGACGGGACTCCTGGAAAGCGAGTTGTTCGGCTACGAAAGAGGCGCCTTCACGGGTGCGCTATCGCAGAAGATCGGGCGTTTCGAGATGGCCAATCGCGGCACCTTATTCCTGGATGAGGTAGGCGACATCCCTTTGGATCTTCAGCCGAAACTCCTGCGCGCTCTGCAGGAAAAATCCTTTGAGCGATTGGGCGGCACCAAGACGATTCCAATCGATGTGCGCCTGGTGGCGGCGACCAATCGAAATCTCGCGCAGATGATGGGCGACAAGCTGTTTCGCAGTGACCTTTACTATCGGCTGAGAGTCTTTCCCATCACTACACCTCCGCTCCGCGACCGGCCGGAAGATATACCGGAGCTAGCTCGCCATTTCACCAGGAAGTATGCCGCCAAGATGGGCCGAAAAATCGACAAGATCCCGACCGAGACCATGCGCGCGCTGACGGGCTTTTCCTGGCCGGGCAACGTGCGCGAGTTGGAGAATTTCATCGAACGGGCGGTGATCCTGTCGCAGGGAACCAGCTTGAGAGCGCCATTGGAAGAAATCCGGGAGGAGCCTGGCGTAACGTCCGGCGGTGGGACGCTGGAGCAGGTGGAGCGCGATCATATTCTGCGCGTACTGCGGGAAAGCGGAGGGGTGGTCACGCTGGCCGCCACCCGGTTGGGCCTGCCTCGCACCACCCTGAACGCCATGATGCGCAAACTCAACATCTCCCGCAAGGACCTGTAGCGCTCCCGGCGCACCTCCCGGAAAACACTGAGCCGCGACCACAGGGAGCGGTTTCCGATCTCCCCACTGGCCTCGACCGCAGCCGGTCAATTGACCACCGGCGGTCAACCGTTCCACGGCCAGTTCGCCACCGAATGAACGGGCTCAACAAACGTGACTGGCCCTCCCGTTGCATCAGTGAGCGGTGTCGCCCCCCAAGGCCTTCGAGGGTTCACTTGGCCAGTGTCATGAACCAGTGTCATGAAAAGGATCAGCAATGAATAAGTCACTCGAATTATGGCTCGACCGTTCGCCTAGGAAGGCAGCACTATGACCAGCGCGATCGCCCTGGGAGACATTCTGATTGAGGGTGGAACTTATATGCCCGACTCCCTGACAAAGCCGGGCGAGTCTTCTCTGCCCGGATGGTCCGCGGTGAAGAGCTCACTTCCGGCGTTTGAAAAAGAAATCAAGGAAGCCGGATGGACGCTGTTCTTCATGGCAGGTGACATCAAAGCCACGGTCTTCGGATTCGACCGCCAACGTACTCTGCGCGCGGCACTGAAACGGCTCGTCACGATGGTGAAATCGCAAAGCTGCAACAGCATCGAGATTACGCATTTGGTGGAGAAGTCGTTTTTGAAGGTGCCCTATGTAAGTGTCTGGGCTCATGCGCGGCACCTGCAGAGGGGCCAGGGCCTGGTGTTTTCCGGGGGCCGCTAAAGAAAAGATTTTCCAGTGTTACCGATTCAAATCTAATTGGAGGCATTCATGAATATTCGACCACTGCACGACCGCATCGTAGTAAAGCGGATTGACGAACAGGAAACTTCCCGCAACGGCATCATCATCCCCGATTCGGCCAAGGAAAAGCCGCAGCAAGGTGAGGTGATGGCCATTGGAAACGGCAAGCGGCTCGAGGACGGCACCATTGTCGCGCTTGACGTCAAAGCCGGGGACCGCATCCTGTTCGGCAAATATTCCGGCAACGAGATCAAACTGGACGGCACGGAGTACATCATCATGCGCGAGGACGACGTTCTCGGAGTGTTGAATACTGCGGTCCAGGTGCTTTCGAAGGCCAGTTAATTTCAACTTGAGATCACGAGGAAGACATCCATGTCAAAACAGATTACTTATAGCGATACCACCCGGCAAGCCATTCTGCGCGGTGTAAACCAACTTGCGGACGCGGTGAAGGTGACCCTTGGACCACGGGGGCGCAACGTCGTGCTGGAAAAGAAATTCGGCGGCCCGACGATCACCAAAGACGGTGTTACGGTGGCCAAAGAGATCGATTTGAAAGATCCCGCCGAGAACATGGGCGCGCAGATGGTGCGCGAAGTGGCATCGAAGACCTCCGACGTTGCCGGTGACGGCACCACCACGGCGACCATTCTGGCGCAGGCCATTTACCGCGAGGGTGTCAAAGCTGTGACCGCCGGGGCGAACCCCATGGCCATCAAGCGTGGCATCGACAAGTCCATTGAACTGGTTGTCGAAGAGGTCAAGAAACTCTCCAAGCCGGTCTCCGGCGATATGATCGCCCAGGTGGGCAGCATTTCCGCGAATAGCGACACCACTATCGGCAACATCATTGCCGAAGCCATGCTGAAGGTGGGCAAAGACGGCGTCATCACGGTCGAGGAATCCAAGACCATGACCACCGAGTTGCAGACCGTCGATGGCATGCAATTCGACCGCGGCTATCTCTCCCCTTACTTCGTGACCGATGCCGACCGCATGGAGTGCGCCTTCGAGGATCCCTACATCCTCATCCACGATAAGAAGATCAGCAACATGAACGATCTG
>CAZARO010001003.1:0-2855 GCA_964487165.1 uncultured Solibacteraceae bacterium
AATCACCGCCTCCTGCAACTCGCGCCGCCGGTCGCCGGGGCCGCGCGGCAGGATCTCCAGCCAGAGGTGGCCCATCTCATCGGTGGCCTGATTGCCCGCTCGCACTCTCCGTGGCGGATGGCTGCGATTGCGCACGTTGGCCGCGGAGTTGTCGTAGTGGTAGCGCATGTGGATCACGGCACCCTTGGGCAGCGACAGCGGCTCGCGGTAATAATACACCGCCTGCCAATTGGAATCCCAATCGGGAATGCGCACCAGCCATTTCTTCGATCCGTCGGGCAAAGTCGCCCAGGCTTCCAGCAGCTTGCCCAGGTAATGCGCGTGCGGGTAGACCGCCAGGATATCGGCGTCCATGGGCAGCGTGAAATCGTCGGAGACCACGAAGTCGCGCGCCCCGGCGGGAATGTCGAGCGCGTTGTCGTTCTCCAGTTCGATGACCAGGGGGAACCTCGTTTGCGGCCGGTCGGTGAAATACAGGCCGATCGAGGGCCGCACCTCCTCGGGCTTGCCGGAAGGCTGCAGGTGCATGTTGAGCACCAGGTCATTGCCGGGGTCGAGCCGCAGGGCGAATCCGTCCGGCTCTTCGCGCGGATCGCCGCCCGGCTTCCAGAAAAGCAGGTGGCCTTCGGGGTCGAACGGGCTGCTCATGAGGATCAGATCCATGCCCGGGAATCCTTTGCCTGGCGCGGTTTCCTGCGCGCGCGCCGACCCCATGCGGTCCACCAGCAGATTGGCGTGGTGGACCAGCCTGCGGTCGCCGGGCCGGATCTCGATGGCGCGCACCCACCGGCGCGCCGCGAGGCCGGGCGTGAAGATGCAGTTCCAATAAACGTCCGGGCCGGAGGCGGGCAGCGGGAACGCGCTGGGTGCTTCGATCACCAGGTCGGGCGTGCCGAGTTGCCAATCGCCAGGGAATATCGGGGCCGGCGGAGTCTCGCTGGCCACGCCCTCGGGCGCGCCGTCTTTCACCCAAGCGGCGATGGCCGCGATCTCTTCGGCGGTAAGGCGACGCTCACCCGAGAACTCGCCGTACCCGTGCTCCGGCAGCCACGGCGGCATGTATCCGCTGCGCGTCACGGTGGCCACGAGGGCGGCGCGCTTCTTCACGTCCTGGTAAGTGAGCAGCGAAAACGGCGCGGCCTCGCCGGGATGATGGCAGGGCGCGCATTTCTGATAGACGATGGGAGCGATATCGTGCGAAAAGGTGGCCGCCGACGCCGCGGCCGGCGCCATCGCCACCGCCAGCGTGATCCAGGGACGCATTCGTGTTGCCTATTTGAGATGATACCGTGGGGGGATGTTCGCCTGATACCGGCTCTTACTCGCACTCTGGTGAGTTAAACTCAGCTCGATCCGCGAGGAGCCGGGGGGTGGTACAAGGAGCGATTATGAGAGAGGACATTTCCGAAATAGGGGGCGCTCGTCTTAGGCACGAGCGAGTCAGACGCGTCAATCGAATTAGCGCATTGATAGCCCTGGCGATTGCGGGAACCGCGTTCTGTCTAAGCGGACAGACCCAACAACCGCCGAAGCCTGAGGGCCCGGAACAAATTGCGACCTGGTTCGTGGAGGATGTCTGGAACAAGGGTGACTTTCGGCTGGTCCGCCAGATGTTTGCGCCGCAGGTAGTTCTGCACTACCGGGGCCGGGACTTCCCGCTGACGGCGGAGTCCGGAGTGCAGACCGTGCAGAGGTGGCGGGATGGCTTCCCGGACTTCCACTTCAAACTCGAAGACATGATTGTGCAACGAAATAAGATCGCGCTGCGCATCCCGTTCACGGGTACCCACCTCGGTAAGTTCTGGGGACTGGAGCCGACCGGCAAAAAGATCGATGTGACGGAAACCCTGATTCTCCGCCTTGACGACGGCAAGATCGCGGAGATGTGGGAGGACTACGACGAGTACGGAATGAGGATGCAGTTGGGGTTGGTGAAGCCAAACTAATCGGCCGTGCACCCAAGTCCCTATCGGCTGCGTGATAAGGTGTTGACATGAGTGTTGATCCGGAGTCCGCACGACGAGTCGTCGATCTCCAGCTGGATCGGCCGGTCCAGGAACGAATCGATGGGCTCGCTGAACGTGCCAACGAGGGGACCCTTAGCGACAGCGAGCGCTCGGAGTATGAGGCGACGATCAACGCAGCCGACTTCATCTCGATCCTGAAGCTCAAAGCCGGGTCACACCTGGACTCGCAGATTCAATAGCCGATGGATGCGACGACGCGGGATCTCGTCCGGCAGCGAGCCGGCGAGCGGTGCGAATATTGCCGTTTGCTCCAGGAATCCAGCGGCCTGAAGCATCATATTGAGCGAAGCAACACGGCAGCTCTGACGATGCCGACAATCTGGCGCTGGCTTGCCACCGCTGCAACCTGCATAAAGGCTCCAACCTGACAGGAATCGACCCGGACCGGGAAAGTCGCGTATCTATTCCATCCACGACGCGATCGATGGTCCGACCGCTCTTCCTTCGAAGGCGTCCGCATCAACGGTATCAGCGCGACCGGACGCGCCACTGTTCAGGTCTTAAACATGAACGAAGCCCGCCGCCTGGAACTGGGACCGGGGTCCTGAAGCGCGGCGTGTTGAGTTGAACCTCGACCGATAGTGTCCGGCCAAGATTTCCTGGGAGTAATCTTCCAGCGATCGCAACCCCGCAGCATTCTCCGAGTGGACAAGTATCCTTGCATGATCGGTAAAGGCTACGCCGATTGCGCGATCTCCGCGAGCTACTTTCTGGCGCGAAATTCAGTTTCCGATCGTCGATAACCACTCCCTTACGGTCGCGGCCCAGAAAGAAGTCTCGTGGAATCAGCGAGTGTTACAGAGCCGCGCGCGTCAGCAAGCGGTCTTT
>CAZARO010001004.1:0-2854 GCA_964487165.1 uncultured Solibacteraceae bacterium
GGGGGATAACCAGATTGAGCTGGTAGAGACCGGCTCCCACGAGTCCCCCGAACGATACCGTAGCGGGCAGATTACCAATGGTCACCGTAGGCAGGGACGGAAGATTGATGGGAAACGGATCGTTGCCTGCCAGCCCGGTATTGGTCAACTGATTGGTAAACGCCGGGCTGGTCTGCCCGAAGCCGGTGGCGTATATCACTACACTTTCGCCCGGCACGGCGGCGGTGAACGTGTAGCCCGGCGCGTTGAGGGACGGCGGACCAAGCAGGGCGTAGCTTGGGAAGTGCTCGGCCGCCACATGCCCCGCCGTATCGACCACCAGAAACGCCGGCGCAGCCTGTACTTCAGTAGCGTTCGCGGACGCGTTTCCCAACGGGGTAGTCAATTGCACCTGCACGCTGCCGGTCGCGGTATCGAGCGGCGCCAGAATGTTCACCTGAGTCGAGCTGGCATAGAAAATCGCGGCAGTCTTGCCATCCACCGTGGCACTCACGCCGCCGAGCGTGGTCGGCAGCCCGTTGGCGAAACTCGAATTGCTCCAGGTCAGGGGACTGACATTCGTGAGGTTCACCCCATGGACTTCGATCCAGGCGTTTTGGGAGATCTCGGGCGCGCCGCTGGAGGTAGTCACAATCTCAGTGATGGCCGGCCCGGCCGAGGCCGATACCGTGAATGTGAAAATGTTGGAGCTTTGCGCAGGGCTCGCCCCGATGGTCTCGACGACGCTCGCGCTCCAGGTTCCCCCCGTTCCCACGGTGATCTGCGCGGTGAACTGGGTGGCCGAAATGAAGGTGATGCTCGATCCCGAGACGGTGGTTGTCTGCAAGGTGGGCGACTGCAATTTCAGGGTCAAGCCGCTCTCGAATCCGCTGCCGTTGACAGTGATGGTCTGCGCACTCGCCGAAACCGGCACCGGGTTGGGACTGATAGACGTAATGGTTACCGGCGGGGCCGCCACTACCAGATTCACGGACTGACTGGCCACGCCGCCGACCATCACCACCAAAGGAAAGGTGGCCGACAGCTGGCCTGTGGGAACGGTGAGCGTGTTTGGTACGGTGAAGACCACTTCGTCATAGCCTAACAAGGCGCCCTCAACATCTCCCGGCTCCAGCCCGGCGAAAGTGACCGGCACCGATTGATTGTTAATCGTCATAGTGACGGTAGCGTCCGCAGCCGCTCCGGGAGTCGGCCCCAGCGAGCCCGTGGCTACCGGCGGATTGGTGGCTCCGAAGCCGGTGGCGAACAACACCACCGTGTCGCCCAATTGAACGGCCTGCGAGTATTCCGGAACCAGCCCGCTGGAATCGTAATAGTAGCCCGTTCCGGAACCCGTGCCGTTGCCGGTGAACAATCCCGGCGCCGTGGGGGCGACCGGGACGGTAACCACGGAGGAAGACAGCGACTTCCCGCTCAGAGTAGAGGTAACCTGAATCGTCGCGGTGCTGCCGCCGATGTTAAACGGTACCTGGAATGTTACTTCGCTGGCGGAGTCGAAAATCTTGGGGGCCGCCACGCCGTTAACCAGAACGGAAACGGCGGAGCACGTAGGCAGAGGCGGAGTGACGTTCATGCAGTTTCCGAAGAACACCGGGTCTCCGAGATTCGACCCCATGATAGCCGCCACCATCCCCGGAGCGATCGGACCGGAGACCAGCGATGCGGCATTCACCACCGAGGCCTGCGTGAACGTGGGAGTCTGCGCCTGAGCGGTGAGTGTCAGCAGGGAGAATGAGATTGTAATGCCAATAAGTGAGGTGCGCAACTTTTGCTCCATTTCAGACGAACTTAGGTCGAAATATACTTTTCAGTGTAGCGAACCTGAGATGCGTTGCAAGAGCACGACAGCTTCCAGATGATAACTCTGTGGGAAGAGATCCACCATAGCCATGCGTACTAAACGATACCCGCCCGCCAACAGTCCAGCCAAATCGCGCGCCAGCGTAGCCGGATCGCACGCTACCAGGGCCACTTGCCGGGGCTGCAGCTCTACCAGCCGGCGCACCACAGTCTTACCCAGTCCCGCGCGCGGCGGGTCCAGCAGTACAAAATCCGCCGGCCGCTCCTGCTCTTGCAAGAATTCTTCCACCATGCGCGCTTCCGCCCGCACGTTGGCGAGACCCGCGCGTTCCGCATTGAAGCGCAAGTCCCGAACGGCCCCGGAGCCCGATTCCACGGACGTCACGTGGCGGAAATTGCGCGCCAGGGCCGGGGCAAAAAGTCCCACCCCTGCGTACAAATCGAACGCCGAATCTCCTTCCGCGCCCTCCACCGCCGCTTCCACCAGGCGGTTCAGGAGAAACCGGTTCACCTGGAAAAAAGATCCGCGGCTCACGCGGAACTCTCCGTTGTAATCCAGCGCACCATCCACCAGTCCGGGAATATTCTCGCCGCACCACTCGAAGAATCGCCGCGCCACCGGACGGTCGGTCTCCAGCAGGTTCAGTTGCACGCCGGTCTCGTCGGTGAACAGCTCTAAGGACCGCACCATGCGCGGCCACTTCGCGTCGTGCACCATGCGGTTCAAGACGTCGATCGCCTGGTTGAGTTTGGGCGACGCAATGGGGCACTGCGCGATGGCGCACATTTTGTGCGAGCGCATTTCGAGGTAGCCGAGCCGGCCCTTTTCCACCCGCAATTGCACGCGATTGCGGTATCCCCACGGTTCGCCCGCGATTACCGCGATCTCTTCCGGCGGCGCGATTTTACCCAGGCGCCGCAGTTCTTCTTCCAGGATGGCGCGCTTGGCGGCCAGTTGCACGGCATACGGAGCGTGCTGGTAATGACAGCCGCCGCAGCGTCCGAATACCGGGCAGGGCGCGGCCACGCGGCTAGGCGAAGGCTCCAGTATTTT
>CAZARO010001005.1:0-2854 GCA_964487165.1 uncultured Solibacteraceae bacterium
CCGTGCTGCGCGAAGGCATCGCCGCTCTCATCGCCAATCAACCGGCCATGGAACTGGTGGCAGAGGCTTGCAACGCGAGGCGGTCGCGCTGTTCCGCCAGCAACAGCCGGACATCACGCTCATGGATTTGCAGATGCCGGAAATGGGCGGCATCGATGCCATGAGCGCCATTCGCGGTGAGTTCCCCGAGGCCCGTATTATCGTCCTCACCACCTATACCGGGGATATCCAGGTCATGCGCGCCATGAAGGCGGCGCGCGGGCTTATCTGCTGAAGGGGCTTCTGCGTAAGGAACTGATCGAGACGATTCGCGCCGTCCATGCGGGACAAAGGCGAATGGCGCCTGAAATTGCGGCCGAAGTCGCCGAGCACTCTACGGATGACGTTTTGACCGCGCGCGAAGTCGATGTGCTGCGGCTCATCGCCCATGGCAACGCCAACAAGGAGATCGCGGCGCAGTTCTCTATCACCGAGGAGACCGTCAAAGGCTACGTGAAGAACATCCTCGCGAAGCTCGGCGCCAAAGACCGGACCCACACGGTCACCATCGGACCGAAGCGCGGGGTCATCGACCTGTAGGGTGCGGCGACCCTCGAAGTGGGGTCCGCAGATTCCGCTATTTGGGGGCTCCATCGGCTCGGAAAGGCCCAGCCGATGAGGGAGCATTCTCAGCGCCTAGAGAAACTGGCAGTTCTGCCGATATGTATCGACGTGGCGCGATACAAGCGTAGTTTGCTGATCCTGGGAGCCCTCGTCGTGGCGGCTGCGGGATCCGTGAAACTCTGGTATAGCCACGCTGCCTCGAGTCTGTTGACCAGCGTTGCACAGGTGCGTCGTCTCTCCGTTGAGGCCGCACGCAAAGGGTATCGCGTCAGTATACGCGGAACGGTGATCTACCGCGACCTGGACTGTTTCATTCTGGCCGACGGAACCGGCGCCCTGCGTTTCGAATCGCCGGGAGCGGTGTTCCTGCAAAGAGCCGGTAAAGACTTTTTCGAGGCCAGGGGCACCACAGATGTTGACGGCAACGCTCCCATCGTTCGGCATACGGAATACAAAATTCTCGCCAAGGTCCCGGTAGCGCTCACCAGGACGCTGGCGATCCCCGAAATCCTTACCGGAAACTTCCAGGACCAACTGGTAGAGGTCACCGGGCGATTCACCTCGGAAGATGGCCGCGAGCTTCGCTCCAACCTGGGAGCGTATCTCGAAAAAGACCAACAGCGCCTGCAATTATCGATGCCGGGCACGCCCTGGCGGGAGTGTCTGCGGTACATGGGCCATCTTTGCGCCGTCAAAGGCAGCGTGCAGAACCACTACAGCGTGACCGGGAAACTGGTTCGCAGTGAGTTGTCGGTGATGGAAATCCGGGAGTTGGAACCCCAGGCCGCTCCGGCGCGGCCGGATAGTTTGCCCACCCTGACCACGGTGCGCGAAATCAAGGCATTCAACGGGCTCTCGCCGGAACCGAATCCCGTGCGGGTGCGCGGCGTGATTACTCTCGCCGATCTGGATCGCTATTGGCTCTTCCTGCAGGATTCGACGGGTGCAATTTACTGCGGCATCCCGAAAGCGAGACTCGAGGTCCGGTCCGGAGACCAGGTGGAGGTGACAGGGACCCGGGGACCGGGCGGCTTTGCCCCGATTATCGAGGACGTGAAGATGGAGGTTTTGGGCCACGGGGCCCTGCCGGATGCCGAACGGTTGCCGCCGGAAGAGACAGTCTCGGGACGTTTCGATAGCCACTGGGTGGAGATTGAAGGCGATGTGCACGGAGTGGCGCCGGAATTCGGAATTGCCAGGATAACCGTGCAGTCTTCCCGGGATTCCGTGCCGGTCCTCATTCCGCCGCCCTCGGCCGGGCGCCTGCCCACCGACCTGATCGGGGCACGGGTGCGCGTGCGGGGAGTATACGGAGCGGTCTGGAACGATCAGCGTCAACTGGCTGGTTTTCGATTGCTCACGCCCTCCTGGAACGATCTCACGGTTCTGAAACAGCCGGCGGACATCGTGGATACCGCGCGGATAGAGACCCTGATGCAGTTTTCCGATATGCAACTGGGGGAGGAGCGGGTGAGAATTCAGGGGGTGGTGGTGGCATCCGAGGCCGGCTCCGCTTACGTGCAGGACGGAACTGCGGTGGCGGTTGTCGGCTATAGCGGGCCCCTCAAACTGCCGGCGGGCGCGCGAATTTCCGCCACCGGGTTTCTCGGGGCCCAGAATTCGTTGCCGCAGGTTGCCGATGCCCAGGTTGAAGTGGTCGGCACCGGGGAGGTTCATCCGCTGGAGGTAGCCGCGGACGAGATCGAGGACGGAAGATTCCCGGGGCGGCTGGTGCGCATGCAGGCGTACCTGGTGGATTTTGGCCCGCGCGCCAGTGCCAATTCGCTCCTTCTCAAGGCGGGGACAGAAACCTTTCGGGCGCGCTTCCCCGAGTCGCGCATCCCCGAGTCGGTAGAATGGCTCGGCCAACCGAATCGCGGCGACCTGCTGGAAATTACCGGGGTGAGCATTAACCAGCTGCGCGTCGCGCGGGGGCAGGGAAGGGGCATCGCCCGCCCCGCCGGGTTCGACCTGCTGCTGCGCGGGCCGCAAGACGTCAAGGTGCTCCAGCGGGCCTCCTGGTGGACCGTCGCTCACACGCTCGAAGTTCTCTTCGCCGTCACCTTGTCGGCGCTGGGAGCGCTGGCGTGGATCGCCATGCTGCGGCGGCGCGTTTCCCACCAGACGGCTACCATTCGAGCCCAGTTGGATCGCGAAGCTACTCTGAAGGCGGCCGCGCAGGCAGCGAGTGTGGCCAAGAGCCAGTTCCTGGCGAACATGAGCCACGAAATCCGCACGCCGCTGCATGGTT
>CAZARO010001006.1:0-2854 GCA_964487165.1 uncultured Solibacteraceae bacterium
GGTCGATCAAATGGGTCCCGACGTCGGCGAGGGCGGTGCCTTGATCGGCAGCATCGAAAAAGAAAGCAGGGCGCAGATTGGGCTGCCCGGCGACCAGTTTCAGCAGGTGGTGAACGCTCTCGATCTCGACGCCGGGCTCGGCCTCGGTCCCGGCAGACATAGCGCCGAAGACGGCAGGGTCGTTCACCAGATTCTTCTGGATGATGTTGGTCGGCTCGAACCGTTCGGTCATGATGTCGTAAGCCACCAGGCCGGAGCGGTCGGCCAGGTCGAGGGCCGCTTCCAGCGCGGGAAGTTGCGACGCGTGGATGATCCACGGCTTATCGGCCAGCACATTGAGGCCGGCATCCAGCGCCGCGCGGATGTGGTCCATCTTATTGCCGCTTCGGCCGGCCAGCACCACCACGTTGCCGGGCCGCTCGGTACACATGCGGCGAAGCGAGTCGTTGGTGCAGTGAACGTCGAGTTCCCAATCGGTAGGGTGGTCGGCGCGGGTGTTGAAGCCTTCGATGCGCTTGAGGTGCTCGTAGAGATCCTGGCCCAGGGGCGCATAAATATAGCTGCGGCGGGCGATGCCGGGGAGCATTTCCTTTTGCACCAGGGCGGCATGGAAATGGGCGGGATCGAGAGCGATGAGCTTGACTTCCGTGGCGAAACTCATGGTCATTGCCATGATAAGCTCGTTTTGGCGGACGCGCCACTGGGAGGTTTGCGATGGTGAAGGTTTCGCGCAGAGATCTGGGGTTGCTGCTGCCGGCATTGGCGGCGCGGGCGGCCGCGCAACAGCCGGCGGTGGAGACGATGACGTCCAAGGCTTACCCCAGCGACAAGATTCCGTATAAGGGCGATGACAAGAAGAAGGGCCGGCAGTTTTTTCTGGCGGCCACGCATGCGGGCTTCAAGATCGAGTGCCATGAGACGGTGCTGGGCGCGGGGCTGGAGACGCATCCGCCGCACAAGCACTTACACGAGGAGATCATGATCGTGGTGGAAGGCACGGTGGAAGCCAACATGGAAGACCGCAAGGTCACGGTGCCCGCCGGGTCGGTGGTGGTATTCGGGTCGAATCAGATGCACAATGCGCGCAATGCGGGGACGGTACCGAGCCGCTACTACATCGTGGAATTGCGCGGCAGCGAGGCATGAGAAAAGGAGGCCAGCGATGACGATTTCCCGTAGGGACTTGAACTTCCTGCTGCCGGTACTGGCAGCGGCCGGCGCGCGGGCGCAGCAGGCGGCGCCGGTGGAGGCCATGACGTCGAAGGCGTACCCCAGCGACAAGCTTCCGTACAAGGGCGACGACAAGAAGCGGAGCCGGGAGTTTTTCCTGGCGGCGACGCATGCCGGCTTCAAGGTGGAGTTGCATGAGACGAATTTGGGTCCGGGAATTGAGGCGCACCCGCCGCATCAGCATATTCACGAAGAGATCATGGTGGTGACGGAAGGGTCGCTCGAAGCTAACATGGATGGCACGAAGCAGACCGTGCCGGCCGGGTCGGTGCTGGTGTTCGGGTCGAATAAGCCCCATAATGTGCGCAATCCGGGAACGGTAACGGCCAAATATTACGTGATCGAGCTGCGGGGCGCGGAGGCGTAAGGGCTCGGGTGCCGGTGCCCACCCGCGCAATCTCTCCGCAATCTGCGGGATAATAAGGGCCGATGAAACTGGTGCTACCGCTAATGGCGCTCGCCGCAGCCGCCGGGGCGCAAAATTACACCGCCCGTCAAGTTACCGAACAGGGCGTCTCGATTGTCCGATTGGGCGATGCCTCCCACGCCGTGGAGGTTTCGGTCATGCCGTCGGCCGGCAACCGGGCATACGAAATGAAGGTCCACGGACATAATATTCTGTATTTCGCCGGCAGTGACCTGGCGCAATATGAGAAGCGTCCGCCGCTCGATGGCGTGCCTTTCCTGGCGCCTTGGGGAAACCGGCTCAACGAGTCCGCTTTCTGGGCCAACGGGAAGAAGTACACACTCAACCCGGGCTTGGGCAACCTGCAGACCATCCCCGAGCCGATCCACGGACTGCTGGTGACTTCGCATTTGTGGAAGGTCACCGAAGTGGCCGCGGACGCGCACTCGGCGCACGTCACCAGCCGGCTGGAGTTTTGGAAATACCCCGACCTGATGGCGCAATGGCCGTTCGCCCAGGAGTACGAAATGACCTATCGGCTGGCCGACGGCGTGCTCGAAGTGCGCACCACGGTAACGAATTTGAGTACCGAAACCATGCCGCTGGTAATCGGGTTCCACCCCTTCTACCGGATTCCCGATATCCCCCGCGATCAGTGGACGGCGCACCTGCCGGTCCGCCAGGCGGTGGTTACCGACGCCCGCCTGATTCCCACGGGTGAATATAAGCCCATGGACCTGCCCGATCCGCTGCCGCTCCAGGGGCGCACGCTCGACAACGGGTTCCGCGACCTGGTGCGCGATGCCGATGGACGCGCGGCGTTCTCCATCGAAGCGGCCGGGAAGAAGGTGGAAGCGCTGTTCGGGCGGAATTACCCGGCGGCGGTAGTGTGGGAACCGGCGGGCCGCGAGTTTATCTGCTTCGAGCCCATGGCCGGAATCACCAACGCCGTCAATTTGAACCACGCCGGTAAGTATCCGGAGTTACAGACGGTGGCTCCCGGCGGCAAGTGGACGGAAAGCTTCTGGATTCGCGCCAGCGGGATATAGGGCTGGCAGGTGGGGCAGGATGGGATCCCAATGTCACTTACATTCCCCGAGAGGTGGGATTCTGCGTTAATTGTGGCCGGACCCTCTGGGGGCGCCCTCTGGGCCACGGGACGCCCCCGTCCCGCCTTTTTCTCGGAGAATCAGGTCGTTAGCGCCGAATTAAAGCCGG
>CAZARO010001007.1:0-2854 GCA_964487165.1 uncultured Solibacteraceae bacterium
GCATTCTGGTCGGGAACGGCAACTGCACCTTTCAATCGGTGGCCAAACTTAGTGGTTTCGGCTCCGGCTACTCTCCAGCCTCCTTGGCGGTGGGCAATTTCGACCAGACCGGCAATCTCGACGTGGCCATCCTCGACCAGGGATATGCGAACCAGAACAACCTGGGCGGCTTGTATGTCTACATCAATCAGGGCGGCGGAGTTTTTCAAGCGCCAGTCCCATACCCGGTGGGGCAGAATCCCGTCTTCGTGGCTGCCGCGAACGTGAACGGCGGCCCGGCGGCCGACTTGATTGTGAGCACTCAGGATCCGAACTACAGCAGCAATGGCCAGTGGGACGTGGCCGTGCTGTTGGCCAATGGAAACGGAACGTTCCAATCCCCCTCCTATATCGCCACCCAGCCGAACCCCAATGCCATCGCGATCGGAGACTATAATGGCGATGGCATTCCCGACCTGGCCATTGGCCACTGCTGCATCAGTTCTTTCATTACGTATATGCAGGGCAACGGCAACGGCACGTTTCAGGCGGAAACGGAGATTCCGACCTTGGTTGCCGTGAACACTCTCGCAGCGGCGAACCTGGTTGGGAACAATGCGTCGGACCTGGTCGCCGGAATGGGCCTGCGCGTCGGCTATGTCTCCGTCTTCGCGAACCTGCTCAATCTTCCCAATCCGTGCGCGGTCAGCGGCGATGCCACGCCGATGGTAACCGACGTCCAATACGAGATTAACGAAGCCTTGGGCAGTAAACCCGCCGCGAATGACCTCAATGCCGATGGCGTGGTCAACGTGGTGGACATTCAGATCGTGATCAACGGGGCGCTGAGTCTGGGGTGCTCAGGCGTATAGGTTTCGGTCTGCCGCTGGGGCAAGCAGTAAGCGTCACCGCTCAGAATGGGACCGGCATCCAGATAGGTCGTGCCCAGACGCACGGGATACGGTGTAACGTCGACGGTGCCTCCGAACGCGGAAGAATCGGGCAGCCACGTGCCATAGTTCGGCATGTCCGCCACCAGATCGAAAATCGTCTCCGGGCGGCCATTTATATAGGTGAAGAACCTCAGGTCTTTCGTCAACATGCGGCCGCTCATCTCACTCCCGCGCGCCTTCCGCCAGGAAACTCGTCACGCGCTCGAACGTGCTTTCGCGAATGCCGGGCGTGTCGGCGAAACCTCGCAGCCATACCAGTCCCGGCTCGCGGCGGAACCAGGTGAGCTGGCGCTTGGCGTATTGGCGGGTGTTGCGTTGCGCGTAGAAGATGGCCTCGCGCAGATTCAGTTCGCCGCGGATAAACTGCAGCGCCTGCTTGTAGCCGTGCGATTCGAAGGGCTTCGATTCCGCGGCGAAGCCCAAGGCCAGAATGTGGCGCACTTCCTCCACCAGTCCGCCGTCGAACATGGCGGCGCAGCGCTTGTCCAGCCGCTGATAGAGGGCGTCGCGATCGGGCAGCAGGCCGAGCTTCAGAGTGCGATAGCCGCCCAGCGCATCGCGCCCCTCGCGGAACAATTCGCTCACCGGCCGGTGCGTCAGCAGACACACTTCGAGCGCGCGCGTGACTTTGGGCACATCGTGAGGATGAATCTTTCGTGCCGTGGCGGAATCGAATCGTCTAAGAAGGCGATGCAGGGAGCCGGAGCGCCTCATCTCCCGGCGGGCCAGCCGATCGCGCAGCGATTGATCGCGAGACGGACCTTCGAATAGACCGTCTAATAAAGCACGCAGATAGAAACCGGTCCCGCCAGCCAGGATCGGCAGATGTCCGCGCTGCGAGATGGCCTGAATGGTCTCGCGGGCCAGGCGGGCGTATTCGCCGGCGGTGAAAATTTCGTCGGGGTCGAGGATGTCGATGAGATGGTGTGGAATTCCGCGCCACTCACCCGGCGGCAGCTTGGCCGTGCCGATATCGAAATGGCGGTAGACTTGCAAAGAGTCGCAGTTGATGATTTCGCCGTGGAACTGTTGCGCGATGGCGAGCGCCAGGTCGCTTTTGCCGGAGCCGGTGGGGCCGGCCACCGCAACCAGGGGGAGTTCCGCTACGTCTGCAACGATAGGATGCCCGGAGGCGTTGGGGTGGGGATGAGTCACGGTATGGGTTGCTCGGCTGCTGGCCTTGAAGCCTCGTTATACAATATAAATGTGTTTTTCGGCCGGCTGTGCCCGCCAAGCGGTCGAAAGAAGGAAAGTCGGAATCCATGATTCGCTCAGCCAAAGCGCTCGCCCTTGTCGGCGCACTTCTATCGGTCGCGTTCGCGCAGACCCAGACGGCTCCCAGCCCGGCCCCCGCATCCGCCGCGGATAACAATCGCGCCGCCGCGTACTACAACTTCGCCATGGGGCGCCTGTACGCTTTGATGGCGCAGGCGGAGGGCAGTCAGGATGAAGCGCTCAAGGCCATTCAGTATTTTAAGGACGCCCTCAAGGCCGACCCCAAAGCCAGCGCAACTTACGAGGAATTGACCGAACTCTTCCTGGCGCTCAACCGCACCGCCGATGCCGCTGCGTTGGCGCAGGAGGCGCTGAAACAGGATCCCAACAACGTGAATGCGCACCGCATGCTGGGGCGCGTCTATTACAGCCAGATCAGCAAGGGCGCGGGAGGAGGCCAAGGGCAGCAGATCGACGAACGTGCGCTGCGCATGGCCATGGAGGAGTTTCAGAAGGTGACCGAGAAGGACCCCAAAGACACCGATAGCTGGGTGACATTGGGCCGTCTCTATGCGGGCACCAATGACTCGAGCGACGCCGAGAAGGCCTACAACACGGCGCTGGCTCTGGATCCCGACAACGAAGAGGCGCTCACCGGACTGGCGCTGGTTTGCGGGAATAACGGCGAGACCGGGAAGGCCATCGAG
>CAZARO010001008.1:0-2852 GCA_964487165.1 uncultured Solibacteraceae bacterium
GATAGCCACGTCCACCACCACCGCCCCGCGCTTCATGGTGGCGATCATCTCCCGCCGCACCAGCCGTGGCGCCGACGCGCCGGGAATCAGGACCGCGCCCACCACCAGGTCGGCCGTCTTCAGATTCTCACTGATGGTCCAGGCGTTGGAAGCGAGGGTGACCACTTCGCCGTTGAAAATGTCGTCCAACTGGCGCAGGCGATTCAGGTTGCGGTCGATGAGGGTGACGTGCGCGCCCATTCCGATGGCAATCTTTGCTGCGTTCGTGCCCACGATGCCGCCGCCCAGGATCACCACGTTAGCGGGCGCCACTCCAGGCACGCCGCCCAGCAGAATGCCGCGGCCTCCGTTGGGCTTTTCGAGATATTGCGCGCCCACCTGCACGGCCATCCGTCCCGCCACCTCGCTCATCGGCGTGAGCAGCGGCAGGCTGTAGTCGCTCTCGATGATGGTCTCGTACGCCACGCCATTCACTCTGGACGAGAGCAGGCGGTCGGTGAGGTCCGGCAACGGCGCCAGGTGCAGGTACGTGAACAGCGTGAGCCCGGGCCGGAAATAGTCGCATTCCGCCGTCTGCGGCTCCTTCACTTTTACCACCAGTTCGGCGCGCTTCCAGACTTCCGCGGCCGATTCCAGAATCGCCGCGCCGGCCTGCATATACTCCCGATCGCTAATCGAACTACCCTCGCCGGCATGCGTCTCCACCAGTACTTCGTGCCCCGCCTCGCGCAACGCCATCACGCCGCTGGGCACCAGGCCGACGCGTGTCTCGTGATCTTTGACTTCCTTTGGAACGCCGATAATCATGAGGACTTTCTCCAGGAATCAGATTAGCACCACGCACCGGTGGTTGAGTGTTACTTCGAGTCCAGCTTGGAGATCGCTTTTACAAACTCGGTGTAAGGCTGCGACCCCACGATGAGCTCGCCATCCACGCCCTCCGGCGTGCTCTTTCCCAGCACGAATGTCGGCGTGGCCTCGGCGCCGATTTTCATGGCTTCCAGCACGTCGGTCTGCACCGCCTCCTTGTATTTCTGCGATTCCACGCAACCGCGGAATGCCTTGGTGTCCATCTTCAGATTGCCGGCCTCCGTCACCAGATCCTCCAGGCCGAGCTTGTCGGGATTCGCGCCCATCACGTCGCGCAGCTTCCAGAATTGCCCCTGGTCGGCCGCACACCGCGCCGCTTGCGCGGCACGTGTGGCGTTCGGATGGATCTGGTCGAGCGGCAGATCGCGGCTGTAAAAGCGCACCTTGCCGGTATCGATGTAATTCTTCTTCAATTCGCCGAACACGTTGACGTGGAACTGGCGGCAGAAGGGACATTGGTAGTCGGTGAATTCCACCAGGGTGAGCGGAGCGTCCTTGGAACCGAGCATCTGGAAGCCCGCCAGATTGAGCTTGGCCCGCGACGGCCCCGCTGGCCCGTTCTTTGCCTGCAGTAACTCCGTCTGCTGCTGGAGTAACTGGCGAATCTGGCGTAGTTCGTCGAGAATCTGGTCCGCCTGATCGCTCGTAATGCCGGTGTCTTTCTTGGATTTCTTGGAATCCTTGGAGTCCTGCGCGGCTAAAGGCAGCAGCAATATCAGCGGCAGGGCCGCGAATCTGGCGTATCGGAAGAAATCATTCATAGGTACATATTGAGTTTCGCATAATAGCGAGACACTCTTCCGCTAAGCCGTCGACCGCTCCCTGGCGGCCGCGATTCTGTGTGCAGTTCAGGCGTGAATCGGAGCCGCGACCGCCAGGGAGCGGTTTTGTTCACTGTAATACGCGACCCTCAATCGCTCTTCTCCAGCAGCAGCATGTACTGCACGTTCTTGAGGTGCTCTTTTTCCATGATCAGGTGGAAACGGTTGGCTTCGATTTCCTTGATTACGTCCGGCATGTCGAGCCGGATATGGGTCAGCGCCCGGCCGTTCGGCATTGCCCCTTCGCGCTTGTAATAGTCCACCACCACCAGTTTGCCGTCCGGCTTGAGCGCCTTGCGGAGTGCCGCCAGCATCTTGTCCGGATAATCGAAATGATGGTAGGCGTCCAGCACCAGCTCCATGTCCACTTGCCCTTCCGGCAGCTTGGGATCGGTCTCCGTTCCCTTAATAAAAGAGATGTTCTGGAGCTTCTGATCCTCGGCGGTCTGTTTGGCGCTGGCCAGGAAATCGTCGAAGATGTCTTCCGCCAGCACGCGTCCCGCGGGTCCCACGCGTTTGCTCAGGTACGGCAGCATGAATCCCACGCCGGTGCCGATGTCGGCCACGGTCATCCCCGGCTCCAGCCCCATCGAGCGGATTAAATCGCCGGGCTTCTGCGTCTGTTCGCGAGCGGGCGCGGCCAGGGTCTGCGCCACGCCTTTGCGGCCGGCTTCCGTCTGGTAAGTGGAATTGGCCTGCTGCGCCACCTGCGCGGCGAGCGCGCCGCACAACGCCAGAACCGCGAAGGCAAATCTCTTCATAGAGCGGTCTCCATAGGTAGCGCCAGGGGCGCTTCTTTCAGGAAGTCCAGCCGCGACATTTCCTCCACCGCATCGCGAATCGCCTGCTCCGAGGTTTCTTCGGTGGTGATCACGAACGGCAGATCGTGCTTGGTTTCGCACGGCTCCTGCAGCACGGCCTCCAGCCCGATATGCTTGCTCGCCAGGATGCCGGCCAGTTTGGCGATTATGCCGGGACGGTCGTCCACGCGGAAGCGCAGGTAATACGCCCGCCGTTGCAGCGTGACCGAAACCGGTTTGTTCTCACCCAGGCGTTCATGGGCGAACGGGGAAACGCGCTCCGGGCTGCCGCTGCGAATCTCGCGCGCCACGCGCATCAGATCGCTGACCACCGCGACACCCGTGGGCAGCGCACCCGCGC
>CAZARO010001009.1:0-2850 GCA_964487165.1 uncultured Solibacteraceae bacterium
GAGGGCCGTCAAGGCGATGTGGACATCCTCCAGAGTATTGTATACGTGGAAAGCAAAGCGCACCCCGTCGCGGCGGGTGGAGACGGCGATTCCGCGCGCGGTGAGCTTGGCCAGCACGGCGGCGGCATCCTTCGCGCGGAGCACCACCAGCGGCCCCACGCTCGATGCCGGCGTTTTGGATTCGATGCCGAGATCGCGCACGCCCCTCAGGAATGCGGCCGTCAGCCGGGCGATCTGCGCGGCGACATTCTCCATTCCGATGTCGGCCAGCAGATCGATGGCTGGCCGCGCTAGATAGATGTTGGGGATTGGAGGCGATCCGCCTTCGAAGCGGCGCGCGTCGGGCGAGGGATCGAGGCACTTGCTATTGAAAGTGAACGGGTCGCGCTGGGCCATCCAACTGGTGGTGGCCGGGGTGAGTGTTTCGATAAGCTCGCGGCGCACGTAGAGGAAGCCCAGCCCCGGCGGCCCGAGCAGATACTTCAGCGTGCCGGTGACGAAGAAGTCGACATCCAGCGCTTTCACGTCCAGCGGGCGGGTGCCGCAATCCTGGTAGCCATCGAGGAAAAGCAGAGCGCCTTGGGCGTGGGCGATCTTCGCGATCGCCGCCACGTCCGCGCGGAACCCATTGACGAAGGAGACCTGCGTCAGGGGCACGATGCGCGTCCGCTCGTCGACGGCAGCTTCGTAGAGTTCGGTGGGAACGGAGTTGTCGACGCCGTCCAGAAAGTGAATCTCCGCTCCCCGCGGGCGCTGGGCGAGCCAGATGTGCGCCATGGTAGGAAATTCGTACTCGCTCATCACTACTTTATTGCGCCGATCGAACGGCAGCGCCGTGGCGATGGGATTGATTCCCGCGGAAGCGCTGGTGACGATAGCCACTTCGTCCGGCGCCGCGTTGATGAAGCGCGCGAAGGCGACGCGCAGCGAATGGTAAGCTTCCATCCATTCATCCCAGGGGGCTGGCGAGGTCCGCCAACTGGCGGCGTATTTGTGCATGCCGGCTTCGACGGCGTCCGATAGAGCGCCCTGGGAGCAGTTATAGAGGTAAATTTTCTCGCGCAGAATCGGGAAGTGCGATCGCAATTCCGAGATTTGATCGTCGGTCAGCATGTGGCTGGAGGATTCAGCTAGTGTACCGGAATCGAGCGGCCGACAGGAAAGGGCGGGCACATGCCGGGGAGTGCCATCTCGGCGCGCCATTTATCGATGGTATTCTTGTTAAAAGTATGGCTTATCTCACAAAGGGGATCGCGCAGCCCTCAGAACTGGTCAAGAGGTTCAATCAGCTCGCGGATGTCGTCGTGCCCGGCGTGGAGAAATGGCGTTACACGTTCGAGAACGACTGGAGCGGCGACCCCGCCGTCTTCTTTTGGGTGACCTTGACCGACGAGGCGAGTAAACCGCGGAATCTTCAACAAGCGAGGGCAGCCTTCATGGGAGCGATTAATAGCCACGTCGATCTTTCCGGCGAGTGGGGGCTCATCCCGTATTTCAATTTCCGCAGCCGTTCCGAGCAGTCGAAACTCAAGGACGAGGTCTATGAATAAGCTCGATGGCGCTTGCTGATGACCTCCTGGAGCAGGCGCGGCATCTTGCAAAACGAGAGCCGCAACGTCCAAAGCAGGCTAGCCTTCGCCGTGCCGGATGACTCCCGCTTCGCGTGCGCCCGGCGTATTGTCAGCGGGTATGATCTGCGCGGCCATGGCTTCGACTTCCTTGGCCTGCTCCGCGGTGAAGAACTTCAGGCCGCCCGATGGGGCGGGGGCATCGGTGTGAGAATGGCTCTGGGCGAGCAGTGCCCACACAGCGCCAGCCTGGAGGGCGGATTGACGCAGGATTTCCCGGCGAGTCATAGGAATCCAGGCTATCATATGAGCTCGGCGGACCCGGCTGATAACGCGGTGTTTCTAACGCGCCTGCGATGGAGTAAGCATGGAGGGCAACACCGGTTCCATATAGGGCGACACGATGCTCTGGTTCCCGTCTTTGTCCACGGCTTTCACGCCGATCACCACGTCATCAATTGAAACGTCCGGCATGGTGTAGCCAGTCACGTTGCCCACCCATGTTTCCTTCTCCCATACGGGTGACGTGGTGGAGCGCATCAGCACCGAGTAACCGGCGATGTCCGGCTCCGTATTCGGCAGCCAGTGAAGCACGGCATCGTAGCCCGATTTGCCGCGCGTCAGCAGCGGGGTGTGCCCACCCTTGTTCGGTCCCGAGGAGTAAGTCCAGTTCAACACCGGCGGCGCCGGCGCCAGCGCCAGACTGGCCAGCACCGCGGCGTTCATGCGCACCACGCGAGTAGTATACGGCGCGGACGTGCCGGCGAAGGTGTCACTCTCGGAATGCTGATTCTTGTAGTTCTCACTGGCGGTGGTCAGACGCACTGCCGCGAAACCCTGATTGACGAAGGGCGTATGATCGCCGCCACGCAGAAACCGGTCCTGCCGGAACACCATCTGCACCTGCATGGAAGGCACGAAGCGTTCGGCCATCTGTTTCATGTAGCGTCCCAGTTCGCGCGAAGGCGAATCTTCCGGTCCGGCGGCGAACACGCGCAGAACATTTGTGGCTGAGCGTCCGTTGCCCGACACTTCGCTGCCGATAATGTCATTGTTGAGCACCGCCTCAATCTGCATGCCTGTCTGGCTGGCCATAGTTGCATACGCCTGGCTGCCGCTCAGCCCGATTTCTTCCGCGGCGAAGGCTATAAATACGATCGACTTGTCGAATGGATACTGGCTCATCACACGCGCCAGTTCGAGAACCGCCGCCGTACCACTGCCGTCATCGGTTACTCCGGGAGCAATGGTTGCGGCGGCGGTGCCTTCGAAATCCACCGGG
>CAZARO010001010.1:0-2847 GCA_964487165.1 uncultured Solibacteraceae bacterium
CCTGCCGCACTTCGATGGGCATGTTCATGGGCGCCCCGCCCGGACCCGGCGCCGCCGACGCGTGGGCGGCAATCGCATACGCCCGCTGCACGCTCGCGACTTCGACAATCCAGTAGCCTGCGAGATACTCTTTGGATTCCGCAAACGCGCCGTCGATCACCGGCGCACCGTCCTTACCGGCGTACACCAACCTGGCCTCCTGCGGGCTCGCCAGCCCCTCGGCGTATACCAGTTCTCCCGACGCGCGGAGGTCCTTGTCGATTTGGATCATAAACGCGATGTTTCGCTTGATATCTTCTTTCGGCCAACTGCCGAAACCCTCGTAGCCCGTCTTCGGGCAGTTCATCATGAGCATGTATTTCATGGCAAGAGCTCCTTTCTCCCGAGTAAGTCGAATGAAGCGGCGGGTTTTCGACAGCTCTCACTAGAAATATCATGGTAGGGAGGGCCAGTGACCGAAAAAATCGAAGCGATCGGTTTCGTCCACGCCGTTCGTCCGCACGCGGAAGACGACTTTTGGGGCGGAGAGGAAGCGTGCATCGCTCTCAGCGAGCGGTTCACGGCCGAGTCCCTTGCGGGCGTGACGGAATTCTCGCATGTCGAGATCCTGTTCCTGTTTCATGAAGTGGAGCCGTCGAAGATCGTGACCGGCGCGCGCCATCCCAGAAACAACCATGAGTGGCCTGAGGTTGGCATTTTCGCGCAGCGGGGCAAGAACCGGCCCAATCGTATCGGGAGCACCATCTGCCGGGTGCTCCGGGTGGAAGGCAGCAAGCTGATTGTCGCCGAGTTGGACGCCATCGATGGAACGCCGGTGCTCGATATCAAACCGGTGATGGCCGAATTCCTTCCGCGGCAGGAGGTGCGCCAGCCTGCCTGGTCGCACGAACTCATGCGGCAGTATTGGTTGACGAAAGGGTGATCCGGCGAAGCTCGCCCAACTGGTCATCTGACTAGTCGCTCTGTTTATCCTGAAAGCATGCCGCAGCGAATCGTAAGCGTTACCGAATTCAAGGCAAAGTGCCTCGCCATGTTGGAAGACATCGGAGAGCACGGCGGTACTATCACGATGACCAAACGGGGCCGGCCATTGGCAACGGTGAGATCGGCGTGCCGGAAGCCGTGGAAATCGCTGGAGGGCGCATGGGCCGGCAAGTTCACTATACCCGATGATGTGCTGTTCGCCGATACGGCCGATCTCTGGGAAGTGGTCAACCCGCAGCCCGGCGGGCTTGAATGAGGCCTCGCTTCCTCTTGGGCACCCACGTTCTCGTTCGCTGGCTGACCGAGCCCAAGCGGCTTTCCCGCGATCAAACGCGAGTCTTGCGCGAGGCCACCCGGCGGCGCGAGCCGGTCGCGGTCAGCGCAATCACCCTGCTGGAGATCGCCGTCCTGTCCGGTAAGCGGAGTGTCCCTGGCGAGCCGCCTGTTGACAAGTTGCTCAGCGAATTGGAAACCCATCCAGTAGTCCAGATCGTCCCACTGACCATCGAGATTGCCGCGGAGGTCGCCGCCCTGGGCGGATCGTTGCGTGACCCAGCTGACCGGGCCATTGTTGCTACCGCCCGCGTCGGGGGGCTTCGCCTCCTGACTTCGGACCAACGCATCATCGAGTCGAACCTCGTCCCGGTGGTAGCTTAGTACTTATCGCTTATCTCGGAATGAAACTCAGGTTCACCTGCCCGCTGGTAGCGCTAATCACGCGCGGAGTGTTGTCCACAACTTCAAGGTCCGAGAACTGTACACAATGCATCATGCCTGCGAACACCCAATTGTCGGATGTGGACGAGCCGGGATCGCCCCAGGCTTGATCTGCATCCGTCGACACGAGACCCGGATACCCATAATCGGTAAAGAAGAGGCCATACGTTTGCATGGCGATCAGCACTTGCTGGAATTGCGGCGTGAACGCTTCTCCAACGTTCCCGTTGAGACAGGTATTGATGTTGAAGCTGGCCTTTAGTCTAAACTGGCTGGCCATATAAATACCGTTGCTACCCGTACCACCAGCCGCGTGGGTACCGGGCCATTGAAACCCGGCTGATCCTAGCGATTGTGGTAGCGCGAAGCGAAAGGAATGCAGGATAGGCTGTCCCGAATATGCCTCAGCATGAGTCAAGACGAACGGCCAGATCGGTTGACCGGAAGCCGTGCCGTTATCCAGCCCGTAACTGTCCACAAGAACGGGAGTGTCTCTGTAAGCCGTGCGGAGATTGTAGTCACCGATGTTGATGATGCTCCCAGACGCTTCGTGGTACGGCGGTGCATTCGATTGCATCGCGAAAGTCTCGTACAACTCACAGGTCTGCTGGTTCAGAACGATGATGTGATCGTCCTGGCCATAGCCCCCAGCCGGAGCGGCAGCTACAGTCGGCAGCAATCCGAACACGTAGTACGACACAAGCGTGCTCTGCCCAATCGGGTAGTTGCCCGAGTCCGTCTCACCATCCTGTTCGTCCCACTGGATGCCACTGCTGGGCACGACGGGTGTACTGTTATTGGCTAAATTCAGCAGAAACTCAGGAGCCGGACCCAGCCTGCCCTGCCCCAAACTCGCAATCTTCTCGTTGCTGAGAGCGTCCACCGGTAAATTCGTGGTAGGCGCGTTGTAGTACATATCTCGTGGCGACCCGCAACCGCCAATGTTCCGGTACCCATTGGCATATTCGGGGGGCGGCGCCGAAGGCATTGTCACAATGGGCACTCCGAGTGTCGTGCCTCCCGTGCTTCCGCCACTGCTTACCGTTATTGTGCAGCTCTGGTTCATCGGCGTGGCGGCGGCGAAATTGGAGTTGCCGGATTGCGTAGCTTGAAGACTGCACGTTCCCCCGGAAAGTGAGGGTGTCA
>CAZARO010001011.1:0-2847 GCA_964487165.1 uncultured Solibacteraceae bacterium
CTGCACGGCCGAATACATCCAGACGTCGGCGCCGTGGCGGGCCAGGTAATCCAGGCGGCTGCTTTCCTGGTCGTAATCGAAGCGCTCGGCGTCGTCGCTATCGGCGAATTGCCGCTCCGCCTCCGGCCAGGATTCGCGGGCGGCGGCGGCGAACTTCCGGGGCGCGATCTCGCCTTTTTGAGCGTGCGCCTTGAGATCGGCCGAGTCCCGCTGGTACAGTTCCTTGCTGGTACGGAGCAGCGATTGCGAGAGAGTCTTGACCTGGTCGGCCGCCGGCTGCAGGTTGGTCAGCTTGAGCAGCGAAGTGGTGTACCACATGGTGGCCACCAGGGGCACGAGCGTGGCCGCCAGGAAGATAAGGATCAATCTGTTGCGAAGGCGATTCACCCGGGCCGTCCTTTGCGGGGCGTATGGAAGTCCTCCAGGCGCAGCGGAACAGAGTTTCGGAACACCTGCCGCTCGTCCAGCCCGGGAGTTAACACTTCGATCAAGTCTAAGTGGATTCCCGTATCGCCGAGCACGGACGACAACTTAGGTGGCACGGTCCGCAATTCCAGTTGCAGCCAGAACTGCTGGTCGAAGGCGATTCCCGCGGTGGCGACAACTACCCGCCCCAGGCACCAGGTTTCGGTGGCGGAAAGCGAAAGATTGGTGGCGCGGCGCGGCGGAGGTCCGGGAGTCGACACGGTGAATAGATCGCCCGTTCCCCAAACATCATAGCTCACAAGAAAGTGGTACTCGCTGCGTTTGAACTGGGTGACGAACTGGTCGCGGAACAGCCCGACGGTGGCCACATACTCGATGGTGGCGCCGTCTTTCAGGCGGCTGAGCGACTTTCCCCGCAGGAAATGCAGGCCCAGGGAAGAGATGTGCAGGTTGTCGCCATCGAAGGTAACGATCAGAGAATCGGCGGCGCTCGCGGGGAATAGAGGAGCCACCAGGCTGGCCAGAAGCCAGCATCGGCGGCTGATCTGTAGGCCCCGTGAGGGTTCCGGCATCAGGGAAGAATGCCCATCATGAAAATCGGCTCGATGTGTCCCGACCGCAAGGGAATCGCCACCGCCAGGGAAAACACCGATTCCCGGAGGCCAAGCCCTACCGAGTGCCTCACCACGACAGGTTGGCTTTCGTCCCAAATGGCACCGGCGTCATAAAACGCCTGTAAAGGACCGTAATGGTATTCGACGGAGTTGTAGACGGCGCGGTTTCCCCCTAATGGGTCGATCTCGTACTTATTCCAACCGCGCAAGTACTCGGCATTCCCTAGTACGAACCGGTCGGAGAGGGGCGCCAGTCCGCTGATGTACCCACCCCAGGCGTTATCGGTGACGGTGTGCTTGCCGCTGTGGCGCTGGTAGCGGACACCGGCGGTGCGCGCGGAATAAGCGTAATTGCCGTTGAGCGCCCGGGTAGCCGTGTGGAGCGTGCAGTCGGCATCCCATTCCTGCTGGCTGGCGAAGCCCTCGATGATCTGGTGATAATGCAAATCGGTAATCGCCGCGTCGGCCATTTCGACCGTCGAGGCGGGGCCTTCCTCCTCGAACCGCTCGATTCGTGCTCCTATTGTGAGGGTGAGCGGCTTGAACAGTACTACGGTAGCAGTGGGCTGAAAGGACTGGCGGGCGCGGTATAGAGCGGGCACGTCGGCGGGATTCTCCGCCATGGCCGCGAGGGTCGCCCGGTTCCACTGCGTGTGCAACGATTCGGCTTCGAATTTGAAGCTCAGCCGATCGGTGCCCACGTGCTTATCTTCATAGCGGGCCAAAATACCCGAAAACCGCTCCGGCAGCCAGTCGCCATTGCTCACCAGGCCGAGCGCAAAGACGTGCTGCTGCACCGTGATATCGGCCTCGCCACTGCCGCTGAAACCCTGTCGCGAATCGTAGAGGAACTGGTTGACGTTCATTCCCAGGCTGGCGCGGGCCGGGCGCACTTCGAACTCCACGCGCACCTGCTCGGGAGTCTCCCCGCGCACGATGCGATGCGTCACTTCGCGCGCGCTCAGCTCTTTCTTGAGGTTTTGCGCCAGGGTATCGAGCGCGGCCGGATTCAACTTCTGCCCGATGATGGCGGTCAATTGATGGACCAGGTTGGTGCTGATCTTGTCGGTGGATTCCGACTGTAGGTTGGTGGTCCAACCCTTTCCGGAGACGATGACCGTCTCCACGACGTACCGAGCATTCACGTTGCTATCGGAGTCCTGCGGTGCGGCGAAGAGCAGACTGCCCAGGAGAAGACAGCCGAGCCAGGCGCGTTTCATGCGGGCTCCGAGCGCACGCTGCTTGCCAAATGTAAACTATTGCAGGAAATAGGAATGCAGCCTGTGACGATGTGCGGGGCGTTCACAGGTGTGGAACTGTAGAGTAATACCCCGGTCTCCGCCGGGCGGACCGGGCTGGGCCTAAAGAACTTTGGCCAGCTCGGTCGCAAAAGCACTGCGGGGCGATTGTTCGCGGTCTTTGCCGGGGCGGCGTTTGCGGTCCGGCCGAGGCTGCACGCGAGGCACATTGGTTACTGCGGCGGCGGCTGCTGCTGCTGCCGGTTGAGGCCCGCGCGGCGGCAGTTCCTTGCCCTTGGGCGGCTGGGCAGGGTTGGCGCGCAACAGCCGGTCTTCGAGCGGTGCGCGGTCGAAGCGGCGGATGATCGCCTGCATTTCATCGTTGGTCGGTGCTTCGACAAATGCGAAGCCCTTCGATTCCTGGGTTTCGTGGTTTCGGATCACCTTTACGGCATCGGCCACCAAGTCTTCGGCGGCTAGCCATTGCTTAATGTCATCGGCGGTGACCCACGTGGGAAGGTTGCCAAGGAAAACGGTAAAGCTCATTCAGTTATTTTTTGTTTACTCCG
>CAZARO010001012.1:0-2845 GCA_964487165.1 uncultured Solibacteraceae bacterium
AAGCCAGCGTTGAGTACGTGGCCCACCATCAGCGTGAGCAGTTCCGGCGCGTACAGCGTTCCGCCGTAGATTTTCCAGAGCACCAGGGCGCTGAGCGGCGGCAGCATCGCCACCAGCCACGCCGCCAGCAGCACCAGCGCCTTCGCCCCTATGCGGGCCAGCGCCGGCAGACCTTGTTGCATTTCGAGTTTGAGCGCGCCGCTCTGCCGGTCGCCGGCCACCATGCGGATGGCCACGAAGGGCAGCAGGAAGACGGCCACCAGTTCGCACGCGCTGAAGGTGGGCGCCCACACTCCCACCAGGGGCGCCAGGGCCTCGCCCACTCCGGCCGAGGAGCCGTTCAGCCCGCTCACTTCCGCATAGGTCCTCACCGCGCCGATGAAGGAAACTCCCACCAGCGGCCCCATGACGATGAGCAGTATCCACCACGACCGCGACACCATCAGCTCGCGCCATTCCTTTTCGAGCAGCCACACGAAAGGGCCCGCTTGCTTCCGGCTCCGGGCTCCCTCTTCACGTGAGCGCAAGAAAGACCTCTTCCAGATCGTGTCCGGGCATCGATGCTTTAGCCGCCAGTTGCGGCACCGTGCCTTCGCCGCACATTTTTCCACCGCTCAGCAGCACGAAGCGGTCGCACAGGCGCGCCGCATCGCCGATCTGATGAATCGAGAGGAACAGCGTCCTGCCACGCGCGGTGTGAACCCGTAGCGCGGAGGAGATCTCGCGCGCCTGCCGCAGGTCCAGGCCTTCGAACGGCTCGTCGATGAGCAGCGCCGGCTGCGCGGTCAGCAGTCCGATAGCCAGCAGCACGCGCTTTCGCTGACCCTTGGAGAGCGTGCCCACGGCCTGCGTCAGCAGGGGCCGCAGATCGAGTTGCTCCACCACTTCGGCGCGCAGGTCGGCACGCCCGCCCAGAAATCCGATGACGTAATCGAGCACCCATTCCACCGGCTGATGCGGCCACGGAGCGATGCCATCGGGAACATAGAACAGCAGCGACCGGCGAGCGCGCGGGTCCACTGCGACACCGCCGGCGCGCATCACGCCGCGGTCCGACGGAAGCACTCCCGCGAGGCACTCGAAGAGCGTGGACTTGCCCGCGCCATTCGGACCGATGAGCCCCAGCAGTTCGCCTGCGTCGACATGGAAACTGACATCCGACAGCGCCACGATCCCGCCGAAGCGCTTGCAAATTCCGTCCACCTCAAACAGCATGAATCTCATCAGGATAGCGGCATGCCAGCGGGCGCGGCAATAGCCTGCTAGCGCGATAGTAATTGGGCCTTCGGCAGCCCGCGTGCTATTCCTGAAAGAAGTGTCCACTATTGGAGTTTTCGATTCCGGGGTCGGAGGTCTCACCGTATTGCAGGCGCTTCGCCGCCGCCTGCCGCATCACGATTTCGTCTACCTGGGCGACACCGCGCGCGTGCCTTACGGCCGCAAGCCGCCGGAAATGGTGGTGGAGTTCGCGCAGGAAATCGCTGGCTTTCTGTGCGGGCTGGGCGTGGAGCGCCTGGTAGTGGCTTGCAACACCGCGTCGGCGGTCGCGCTGACGAAGCTCGAGGAGCGCTGCCCGGTGCCGGTGTGGGGAGTGATCGACCCGGGTGTGTCAGCCGCCACACGCGTCACGCGGACGGGTTCGGTGGGCGTGATCGGCACCAAGGCGACTATCGCGAGCGGGGCGTATCAGCGCCGGCTGGAGGCGCGGGGCTTGCGCGTCTGGGCGCAGGCCTGCCCCATGCTGGTGCACGTGGTGGAAGAAGGCCTCGCCGATTCCGCGGAGGCCGAACTGCTGGTGCGGCACTATCTCGCCGGCCGGCCGGAGATGGACACGCTGATTCTGGGGTGCACGCACTATCCGCTGCTGCGGATGGCCATCCAGCGCGTGGTGGGCGACGCAGTGACGCTGGTGGATAGCGCGGAAGCTACGGCGGACGCAGTCAGCGGTTCGATAGAGAAAGCGCCGGCGTCCGGCGAAGGTAGAGTGGTTCACTTCGTTACGGGGGACGCGGCCGCTTTCGCGCACACCGCGCGCGTCATCGGTGGGGTGGCGGGCGAGGTCCGCCTGCTGCCGGTCACGGACCTTCTGGCCTACCTGGGCGACGGCGAGGTTACGGTCGCGTAGGTAGACAAGCGATGCGATTTCTAATCATGCTGGAACAGACCGAGACAGGATTTGCGGTGCAAGCGCCCGATTTAGCCATCGCCACCCACGGAGAGAGCATCGAAGCAGCCAGGCGAGCGGCCAGTGAAGCGATTCGGATCAACCTCGAAGCCTATCGGGAGACCGGACAACAAGTTCCTGAAGGGCAAAACGTATCGAGCCATCTTGAGAATCCCGAGTTTCAGGATTTGTTGTTCGCCTACGTCGAGGTAGCCGAGCCACAGGGAAAGATCGTCCGCCTGGCTCCAACGCGGTCCACTTGAGCTGTCGAACTTCCCGATCGCCGTTTGGGGACGCGACACCGAATTTCTCGTCCATCGGTCGTTTTTGCCGGAGTAGTACGAGTGTCGTAATATGAGAATCGTATGATCCGTTCCTGCCGGGACAACGATGCGCGGCGGCTGCTGGAACGGAAATTCAGCCGGCGCCTCCAGGCGATCGAGAAGTCCGCCCGAGTCCGGCTGGAAGTGCTTGACGCAGCGACATCGCTCGGAGACCTCGATCTGCCGGGGTTCCGGCTGGAGGCCCTCAAGGGTGACCGGAAGGGGCAGGACAGCATTCGGATCAATGACCGATACCGGATCTGCTTCACGTGGCAGGACGGGGATGCTCACGACGTGGAGATAGTCGACTATCACTAGAAGGACTGCTATGGCGATTCTGAAATCAAAACGGCTTCAG
>CAZARO010001013.1:0-2840 GCA_964487165.1 uncultured Solibacteraceae bacterium
CTGCAATTCGTTGGAGAGGTTCTCAACCAGCTTCGGATCGGGATTATCGCCCAGCAGGTTTCGCCGGGAGCCCACGTGGGCGAACTTGCCGAACGTGATCACCGGGTAGCACAGCACCAAGAAATCCGGGCGGCTGCTGGCGCGGTCGATAGCGTCCGCGGCACCAGCGTCACCGGCGTCGAAATGCGTTCCCGCGGTAGACGCCAGGTGGCCGCCCGCGGAAAATCCCATGATGCCGATGCGGTCCGGCTGCAGCCCGTACTCCGCGGCTCGCGAACGAACGATGCGGATGGCCCGCTGCGCATCGCCCAGCTCGATGGGATGGTGGTAGCGCGGGCCCAGTCGATACTTCAGCACGAAGGCCGAAACGCCCAGGCCGTTGAGCCACTTCGCAAAGGCGTAGCCTTCCTTGTCGATGGCGAGAGTCTGATAGCCTCCGCCGGGGCAGATCACCACGGCCGCGCCGGAACCGCTGCCCTTCGGCAGGACGTAGGGAGTGATGGAGGGCTGATCCTCCGGCTGGTTCCCAAGCGCGCCCGGCGCACCGGCGGGCCACAGCAACTCGGCCTTCGGCTCCTGCGCCTGCAGCGCGCCAGTTGCCAAAGTCAACGCCAATAAAATCCGCGACACAGTCATGGTCTAAGCTTGCCGCAAGCGGGACGTTGTTTCAAGCCCTCGTCCCCGTATACACTTGTCATGCGGGGGGAAACATGAAGCATTGTCATCACCTGAAAGAGAGTCCGCGGGCGAAGCCGCGGGGGCAGGGCTGCGAGGAGTGCCTCAAAATGGGGGACACCTGGGTACACCTGCGCGCCTGCCTGGAATGCGGCCACGTGGGCTGTTGCGATTCCTCGCAGAATAAACACGCCACCAAGCATTTTCACGCCACTCACCACCCCTTGATGCAATCCATCCAGCCGGGCGAAGATTGGATCTGGTGCTACGTGGACGAGGTAATCGTCGAGTAGAATTACAAAGATCTCTATGAGCGCCTCGGCGGAACTCAAGCAGCTGAATACCAGGAAGGCGTCGATCCTGCAGGTGGGCGGCTTCCGGCCCACTTTCGATCCCGCGGCTTCCAATTTCGGGCTGGCGCCGCTCGGTCTCGCGGGCGAGGAGTGGCCCGTCTGGGAGTCGAAGCCGCTACTGTTTGTCTGCCAGATGAATCTCGTTACGGCCCCCGCGGTGCCGCCGCTGCTCGCCGGCATACAGCTCCTGACTTTCTTTATCGCGCCCGAACTGGGCAACGTCAGCCGGGAGAACGGCAAGGATTGGGTGCTGCGAGCTTACCCGTCGCTCGAAGGCCTGGTCCGTATCGCGGCCCCCGCGGGCGCTCCGAAAGTGAAAAAAGGATTCGAGTGTCGCTGGGAGGAGTGCGAAGACCATCCCACGCTTGAGGACTCGGAAATGGTGATTCCCGCGGGTTCGCGTCGGCCGCGAAAAGAGCTCGAAAATGCGGCCCGCACCAAGATCGGCGGCTACGCCACCACTATCCAATCCGAGCCCTGGTGGGGATACTCGGCCCATCCCGCCGAACCGAAATTCTGCCTGCAAATCAATAGCGAGGAGAAGGCCGGCGCGATCTGGGGCGATGGCGGGACCATCTACCTGGCGCGCGGCACTGCCCCGGACTGCCGCGACCAATGGTTCTTGGACTGGCAGTGCTTCTAGGGAGTCACGGGCGCCGGGCGAAATACGTGTTGGCAATGCTCTCCTGTCTAGCGATCCACGGGCAGACCGTCGCGGTGGATGTCTCTTTCCAGATGACCGAACTGGAACGGCCGGACCGTCCGCTGGCCGGCGTGCCGGTACGACTGGTGGTGGGCGAAGTGGCGGACTGGCAGGGTCCCGATGCCGGCCATCGCTTCGTCACCGGCCCGGAGGGCGATGCCAAGTTCACGGTCGACGGGGTGGTGGACCGGCGCTGGAACATGGTGCCCTACGGCATGACCGGCCTGAGTTTTCCCAAGCGCTCCGACCACGTGATGATCGCCGCGGAACTGGAGCAGCTCATCCCCACCGCCGGCGGCGAGTATCGCCATTTCCAGTGGCTGTACACGCTGGACCTCGATTGCTACACCACGGACTCCTGCGCGACGTCCGACATCACCGAGGTGTATACACGCGATGCCAAAGGGCGATTCACCGTGAGAGGGCAGCGTGAATCTTCCGGCCCCCGGCTGCCGGGAGGCCTGAAAATGCCGGAGTTGGGCGGGATGGTTCTGACCGGTCCCGGTTACAAGGCTGCGGACTTCTTTTTGAGCCCCGCCGGTCCGGACCGAAAACGTTGGAGGGTCAAGCTGACTCTGCAGAGAAAGCCGCCGCCGGTTTGGCGCTAGCGGTGGAAGAGTAGCGCGAGAATTTCCAGGAGCAGGCCGACGAGCGTGGGTGTGACAAAGATGGCCGTCATTATGATCGCCTCGCGTTTGAACGTGAACATTGGGGATCAATGATGAGACGAGAAATCGCGGCGGAAAGACGGCGGGCTAGTAGCGAGGTAGAAACTCGCCTGACATCCTGGCAAATCGGCTAAGAGCTCTCTCCAGGGGGCCGGCTAATCTCTGTCCGAGTAGGCGACGATGGGCCGAAGCAAAGGTGCCACTTCCATGTGCGGGCCAAGTGACCTTGTCCGCTCCTGGGTGCTACTTTCCGAAAAACCACATATCATTCCCAAAGTTCCCCGCGCGCTGATACGATGGCTAACGCGGCCCGACTGACGCTAGTTCTGATGGGGTCGCGAGCACCGTGGCCGCTGAGGTATGTGACGCCGATGTGCAACTGGAATGCTCACGACGGGCACAATGAACGTAGACACCCCACGGAACCGTATCGTTCTGGTC
>CAZARO010001014.1:0-2836 GCA_964487165.1 uncultured Solibacteraceae bacterium
GAAATAATCGATGGCGCGGCTCGCGCCCCAGGCCCAGGCGCGCAGAGCGCCCCAGTCATCGAGCTTGCGCGGCTGCCCCTTATTCACCAGCCCGATGATGCCGAGAGTGAGTCCGGAGCCGTCGTCAGCCTGGACGCTGGTGGGAATCAGTTGCGCGTAACCCCATCCTTTCGCCAACACCTGTTGCTGCCATGTTGGACCCGTAGGGCCGCGAGGCGGGCCCGGCGGCAGGGCGCCACGCGCCGGCAGATTCATCGGCGGGCGCGGCGGTAAGAAGTCGTTCGGACCGAAGGGCGGTCCCGCGGGCGGCGGGGCGGGCGGTCCGCCGAAGATGAACCCGAACTGCATCACCACGGGCACCGGACCCTTGGCGTTGGCAGGGGTGGAGAGCGTGAGCGCGATCTTGACCGCGATATCCGGGTAGGACGAGTTGTCCACCACGCCTTCGAGCTTCTTGGTGATGACGTCCACGTCGCCGTTCTTCTCCTGCGTGGTGCTGGTGACTACCCATTTGACCTTGGGCGTGACCTTGGGCACGCGCCCGTAGACTTCGCGGTCGAAATCCTCCACGATTTCGGGACGCCGCTTGCTCCACCAGTCGGCTGCCTTGGTGACCTCCTTGCCGTTCTTCAATTTCAAGGGATCGGGGAGATCGGGAAAGGGATTGGCCTTGGATTCGTCGTAGTTGGCGAAGTAGGGCGATTGTTTATTCATGCCGTCGCGCCCCCGGCGGATGTCGGTCATATGGAGAAGATCCATCAGGCGCTGATGATCTTCCTCTTTGGTGAGCTTCACCGGCGGCGTTTGTCCGCCGGCATCGGCGCGGGCCGATTCGAACAGGAACGTGCCCGCGGGGACGCCCACGAGTCCCGCAAAAAGCAAGCCGAACAGCCATCGTGTGGATCGCATCGCAAAGTTACTCCGGCCAAGGGATTTTGTTTACCACTCGAACGATATCTGCGCGCGCCCGCCGATGTCAAGTTCTTGGCCGCAGTTCGTCCCGCAAGAGGGCGACGATTTCGTCGTGGCCCATCTTGGTGGCCCAGGCCAGCGGTGCGGCCCACGGCTCGGCGTCCGCTTCTTGGGCCGGCGCCCCGCGAGCCAAGAGCAGCGCTACCATTTCCTTCCGCCCCCAGCGGCAGGCCCACCCCAGTGGCGTCGAGCGCAGCAAATTGTCGCGCAAGTCGAGCCGCGCTCCGTGGTCGAGCAGCATGGCGGCGAAGCGCACGCGCGCCGGCTCACTGAGGGTGTCGCGCGCCGCTACGAAGTGCAGTACGCTGGCGTCACGCCGGCCGACATTGGGGTCCATGCCGTGCGCCAACAGGATTTCCAGGCAGGTGAAATACGGCTCTTCGATGCCGTCGTCGCCCGCGCTGCGGGGCGGCTGAATCAGAATCCAGTGCCACCGCGGATCGTCGCGCGGCCATTGCAGCCGCGGCAACGCCAGTTCGACGATGGCGGGGACTCCGTTACATGCCGCCGACCACACCAGCTCGCGCGCCACCTCTTCGCCCGCATCTTCGGCGAGCATGCGGCGCGCGGCTTCGACATCGTGCGCCAGCGTGAGGGTCCAGGGCTGCGGCTTGGCGCCGCGATCGAGCAGCAGTCGTTTCATGGCGGCATCGCCGCGGCGGTAGGCGTGATCGATGGGCCAACCGGAAGCGTAGGGATTGGCGTTCGGGTCGGCGCCGCGATCGAGCAGCAATTCGGCGATGTCGCGGCGGCCGTTGGCGGAAGCCAGCCACAGCGGCTGCCCCCAACTTTCGGTGGGCTCCTCCAGTTCGTGCAGCGTGGTTCGCTCGTCGACATCGGCGCCCAGATCGAGCAGCAGCTGGACCATTTCGAGGTGTCCGTGCCGCACCGCCAGGCTGAGCGGACCGCCGCGGCGCCACTCGATATCGCGTAGCAAGTTCGCATCCTGGCGTACCAGCTCGCGCACGCGGCCTGCGTCGCCCAGGGCCACCGCGCCGCGGAAGGTGACCATTGCCCCTGCGGCGAGCAGTAGCTGCGCGATCGCGGGAAAGCCCGCGTTGGCGGCGAGGGCCGCGCGATCGAGCGGTGTCAAGCCCTGCATATCAGGCTTGCGGGCATCGGCCTTGCGAGCCAGCAGCCACGCCACCATTTCCTCGCTGCCGGCCTGCGCCGCCACGTGCAGCGGAGTGTCTCCATTGCGGTCGCACGCGCGGATGAGGGCTTCGTCGGCTGTGAGTAGCGCCATCGCGTGGGCCTGGTCGCCGCCGTGGATGGCGGCGTTGATCTGCTCCTGCACCGGAGACACCGCGGCATTGGGGCAGCTCATGGATTGACGGCGCTTCTGTTCCTCTTCTTCGATAATCGCGACGATTTCGACATACTCGCGGTCGCGTGCCAGCGCCAGGGCAGTGGTGGCGTCGCGATGCGGAAAGATGCCCTTGCGGGCGTCGGCGCCGGCCTCGAGGAGCAGGCGGACCATGGCAGGGTCGCGGCGCAGCACGGCGTAGTGCAGGGCGCGGTGCTCGTCGCCGCCCGACATGTCCATGCCGACGAGCTCGGGGCGCGCCTTGATCAGCTTGCGTACGGTGTCCAGGTCGCCCAAGTTGACGGCCTCGGCCAGCCGCGCGACGTTGGCGCCGTCAACGAAGGCTTTGAGCTTGGGCCAACTGTCGAAGCCGTACGCGCGGGCCAGCTCGCGCTGTGCCTCGCTGAGGGTGAAGCCGGGCCATCCGGTCTGCAGTTCCTTGGCCTGTTTGCGCAGTTGTTCCAGATTGGGTTGCCGCGGGAGGCGGCGTTTCGGTGTGCGGCGAGCGGACATGGCAATCTCCTTTCGAATTGCCCGGTGTCCGCGTAACGGGCGAAA